>DVGD01000232.1 GCA_018712905.1 Candidatus Avoscillospira stercoripullorum
TTGCCCAGGAATTTGGCCTGAAGATCACCCTGGAGCATGTGACCGAAGGCCACCTCATCGTCGAAGAGCTGGCCGAGACCGGCCTTCCCCTGGCGGTGGGACCGACCATGAGCCACGCCAGCAAGGTGGAGCTGGCCAACAAGAGCTGGACGACCCCCGGCGTTGTCCAGCTCTTGTAGGCCAGCTCCACCTTGCTGGCGTGACTCATGGTGGGGCCCACCGCCATGGGGAGGCCCGTCTTGGCCAACTCCTCCACGATGAGGTGGCCTTCGGTCACATGCTCCAGGGTGATCTTCAGGCCAAATTCCTGGGCAATGCGGATGGCGGTGAAGATATCGTTGGCCTTGTGGGCGTGGGCTTTGAGGGGCATCTCACCCCGCAGCACCGGCTGGAGGGCTTCGAGCTTCAAATCAAAGGCCGGGAGCTTGCTCACGTCGCCCTGGGCCGCTTCGAGCTTTTCGCCATAGCGCTTGGCCTTGAAAAGGGCTTCGCGGAGAATGGCCGCGGTGGTCATGCGGCTCGAATCAAACTTATTCCGGTAGACCCGCTTGGGATTTTCGCCGAAGGCGCACTTCATGGCCGCCTCCCGCACCACCACCATGTCGTCCACCCGGCGGCCGGCGGTTTTGATGACGGTGAAGGTACCGCCCAGGACGTTGGCGCTGCCGGGTCCGGTACACACGCAGGTGACGCCGCCGCTCCGCGCCAGAGCGAAGGAGTGATCCAGGGGATCAATGCCGTCGATGGCGCGCAGATGGGGCGTCCAGACGTCGTTCATTTCGTTATAGTCGATCCCCTCCATACCGGTTCCATAGCCGTCCATGCCGATGTGGGTGTGGGCGTCCACAAAACCGGGGTAGATCTGGAGATTGGAGACGTCGATGACCTCATCGCCGGAAAAGTCCCGGCCGATGGCTGCGATCTTACCGTTTTCCAGCAAGAGGTCTGCTTTATAGGGCGCCTCATGGATGGCATCATGGATGATTCCATTCTGTATGACTGTTTTCATTGTTCTTCTCTCCTTTTCGATTGCGATGAAGTTTCCCTTCCACCGTGGGACAAAATCTGTTATACTTTTTGTGTTGAATTTCTCTGCCAGGAGGCCAGTATGGATAAAAAAGAACGCGCCCTTGCTGTGATTGAAGCATTGAAGGAAGCATATCCCGATGCTCTTTGCGCCCTGCACTACAAGAAGGACTATGAATTGATGATCGCCGTCCGGCTCTCGGCGCAGTGCACCGATGAGCGGGTCAATCTCATCACCCCCGCCCTCTTCGCCCGCTTCCCCACCCTGGAGGCTTTCGCCCAGGCGGACATCGCCGAGGTGGAGACAATGGTACATTCCTGCGGTTTTTACCGCCACAAAGCGAGGGATATCGTGCTGGCCTGCCAGATGCTCCTGGAGCGCTTCGGCGGCAAGGTGCCCGGCACCATGGAGGAGCTGCTCACCCTCCCCGGCGTGGGGCGAAAGACGGCCAATCTCCTGCTGGGCGATCTCTACCAGGTGCCAGGCTCTGTGGTCTGCGACACCCACTGCATCCGCATCTCAAACAAGCTGGGGCTTGCCCATGGCAAGGAGCCGGAGAAGGTGGAGAAGCAGCTGCGTGAGATCTTGCCCCCGGAGGAGAGCTCCGATTTCTGCCACCGGATTGTGCTCCATGGCCGGGCGGTGTGCACGGCGCGCAATCCCCAGTGTGGGCGCTGCACCCTGGCGCCCTACTGCGCAAGCTTTACCGGG
The DNA here is from genome assembly GCA_018712905.1 of Candidatus Avoscillospira stercoripullorum. Lineage (GTDB taxonomy): Bacteria > Bacillota > Clostridia > Oscillospirales > Oscillospiraceae > Avoscillospira > Avoscillospira stercoripullorum. The sequence goes on from DVGD01000232.1 coordinate 1,739, forward strand.
GCGTAAGATGCTCCTTGATCCGCAGCCTGAGGGAACGCAGTAGCTGGAAGCTCTGATCCCCTCCGGCATGGCTTCGCCATGCCACCTCCCCTTGGTCACCAAGGGGAGGCTATGTGCTGCCGGAGAGGAAGTCGCGGATGGCCGCTTCGGCCTCCTCCACCTCCTGGTGGAAGGCACGCGCTGAAATCCGCAGGGCGCCGTGGCCTAGGATGATGATCTGCTCCAGGGCGTCGGAGGTGGCCACCCGCACCTTGTGCTTTTTCCCCAGCTCGTGGGTGACCTTCTCGATATATTGATCCGCCGTCTCGGCCTCCTTGGTGTAGACCACCGAGAGGCCGCCGTGGTGCTCCACCGAGCCGGGATTGCCCTTGACCTTGTAGGCGTCGAAGACCACAATCACCGGCTTTTGGTGAAAGCCCTGGTAGTTCCGCAGCCGGTCGATGAGCACGCCCCGGGCGTCCTCCAGGCTCTTTTCCGAAAGCTTCTTGAGCTCGTCCCAGGCAAAGATGATGTTGTAGCCGTCCACCAGCAGATATTCCGGCCCCTGGGGCTGGGGGCTTCCCCGGTAGGGCTTTGCCGGGGTGTGGGATTTGGGCGTGCGCATGGCCTGGGTCTTATCCCGGCGGATGGGGCCATAGGTGCGCTCGAAGATCTGCATGAGCTCCTTGTCTGTTGCCACGATGGCGCAATACTCCGCCGCCAAGTCCCGAAGGGGCGGCTCCTCCACCGGCGGCTCCAGGGAGCTTGGCAGGTGCATATGTTCCGGCACCTCGTTCCACTTGACGTTGATTCCCGCACCGTGGCTGCAGAAAATGCTGTCGGGGCTGTTATCGAGATCCGCCTCCGGGTCATAGCCCAGGGCTTCCACCACCTGCTGCTGGTTTTTGCACGGCTCGTAGCCCCGGAGGGTACAGCTGATTCTGCCAAGCCCCCGGGTGTAGGCCGTGACGGTCTGGGGATAGTCCTGCATGGCCGACACCGGCGCCGCGCCGGTGAGCACCGCCTCCTCCCCCACCATCTCGGGCGGGTCGAAGCTCGCGCCCATCTGCTGCAAGTCCGTCATGGCTCTTCCCACATTTCCCTGGGGCAGCTCCAATCGGAAGTCGTACCAGGGCTCCAAAAGCACGCTCTCGGCCTGCATCAACCCCTGGCGCACCGCCCGGTAGGTGGCCTGGCGGAAGTCGCCGCCCTCGGTGTGCTTCAAATGCGCCTTGCCTGAGACCAGGGTGATGGTCATATCTGTGATGGGCGAGCCGGTGAGCACGCCCAGGTGCTGCTTCTCGGCCAGATGGGTGAGGATGAGCCGCTGCCAGTTGCGGTCGAGATCGTCCTCCCGGCAGGCCGAATCCAGCCGGATTCCGCTGCCCCGGGGGGCTGGCTCCAGAAGAAGATGCACCTCGGCATAGTGCCGGAGGGGCTCATAGTGCCCCACGCCCTCGACAGTATTGGCGATGGTCTCCTTATAGAGAATCCCGCCCTGGGTAAAGGTCACGGATAGGCCGAAGCGATCCTGCAGCACCTGCGTGAGCACCTCCAGCTGCACCGCGCCCATGAGGCGCACCCGGATTTCCCGGCGGTGCTCCTCCCAGTCCACATGGAGCTGGGGATCCTCCTCCTCCAATTGTCGGAACATGGCCAGCGCCTTCACCGGATCAAAGCCCTCTGGCAGCTCCACACCGTAGGAGAGCACCGGCTCTAACAGCGCCGGCTGCGCCAGCGCTTCGCAGCCAAGGCCTGTACCGGCTCTGGTGGCATTTAACCCCACCGCCGCCACCACCTGGCCGGGCAGCGCCTCCTCCACGGCCTGGAACTTAGCGCCGGAATAGCGTCGGAGCTGGGTGACCTTTTCCCCCGCGATCACATCCCGCACCCGCAGGACGCCGCCGGTGACCTTGAGATGGGAAAGGCGCACGCCCTGCTCGTCCCGGGAGATCTTAAATACCTTGGCGCCAAATTCTTCCCGTGGCTTGGTGCAGGGCGCCAGGCGGGTAAGCATGTCCCAGAAGCCCTCCACGCCCTGAAGCCGGAGTGCCGCGCCAAACCAGCAGGGAAAGAGCTTACACTGCGCCACCGCTTGGGCAAGAGATGCCTCCGACACCGCGCCGGTCTCCAAATATTCCTCCAGGAGGGCTTCGCTGCCCAGTGCCAGCGCTTCCGGGTCGGGCTGCTCCAAGTCCACAATGCCGTCGCCCAGCATGCGCTTGAGCTCTCGCAGGAGTTCCGGCCGCTCCGGGCACGGAAGATCCATCTTATTGAGGAACAAGAAGGTGGGAATATTGCGGCTTCTCAGGAGCTTCCACAAGGTTCTGGTGTGGCTCTGCACCCCGGCCGGGGCGCTCACCACCAAAATGGCGCAGTCGAGCACCGAGAGCGTCCGCTCCATCTCCGCGGAGAAGTCCACGTGCCCCGGCGTATCCAGGAGCGTGGCCTGAATGTCCCCCGCCTCCAGCACGGCCTGCTTGGAGAAGATGGTGATTCCCCGCTGGCGTTCCAGAGCGAAGGTATCGAGAAAGGCGTCGCCGTGATCCACCCGGCCGAAATTTCGGATGGAGCCCGTGGTATAGAGCAGCGCCTCGGAGAGGGTCGTCTTGCCCGCATCCACGTGCGCCAGGACGCCGATGACCATTCGTTTCATGCAATCCATTCCTTTTTCACAAATCAGCAGATGCATTATACCAGATTCCTTGCTAAAAATCCACCGCCGCCCTGGGATGCCCCTGTTTTTTTCTGCAATTTTTGTTTTTTTCCTTGACTTCTGAAGAAAAAGGAAATATAATAGCTTGGTCTGCAAAAAGGCAGAAGAATCCTTGCCACCGGTTCGGCCGGTGGCCATATGTCCAAAAGGAGGTGCAACGAAATGGCAAAGATTTCCGGCAAGTACGAGGTCCTCTACATCCTCGATCCCAACCTGAGCGAGGAGGCTACCGCGGCTCTCGTAGAAAAGTTCAAGGCACTCGTTGAGGGGAATGGTACCCTCACCAGCATCGACGAGTGGGGCAAGCGCCGCCTGGCCTACCCCATCAACGATCTGATGGAAGGCTACTACGTCCTCATGACCTTTGACGCCAAGCCCGAGTTCCCCGCTGAGCTCGACCGCGTGTTCAAGATCACCGAAGGCGTGATGCGCTCCCTCATCACCGACGTGGAAGTGTAAGGAGGTTCCAGCATGCTGAACCACATCGTTCTCATGGGTCGGCTCACCCGTGACCCCGAGCTGCGCCGTACCGGCAGCGGTATTCCGGTGGCTTCCTT
>DVGD01000233.1 GCA_018712905.1 Candidatus Avoscillospira stercoripullorum
GCGTCAATGGCATAGTTGCCGTTGATGACGGCCATGTCCACGTCCTGCAGGGTGGTGGGCAGCAGCCGGGCTTCCAGCTCCACGATCTCCAGGTTCTTGGGGTTGTCCACGATGTCCTGCACCGTGGGCTCCAGGCCGCAGTCGTCAGCCAGGGTGATGAGACCCTGCTCCTGGAGGAGCAGCAGGGCGCGGCCGCCGTTGGTGGCGTCGTTGGGAATGGCGATCTGGGCGCCGTCCGCCAGGGCATCCAGGGAGGCAGTCTTGCCGGCGTAGAGGCCGAAGGGCTCATAGTGGATGGCGCCGGCGCTCACCAGGTGGGTGCCGTTGTCGGCGTTGAAGCCGTTCATGTAGGTGATGTGCTGGAAATAGTTGGCGTCCAGCTCACCCTCCTCCACGGCGATGTTGGGCATGATGTAGTCATCAAACTCCTTGATTTCCAGGGTGTAGCCCTCTTTGGCCAGGATTTCCTTGGCCACCTCCAGGATTTCGGCGTGGGGGGCGGGGGTGGCGCCCACCTTGATGGTCTTGCTGTCGGCCTTGCCGGAGCAGGCGCCCAGCGCCAGCACCAGGAGAACCGCCAGCGTCAGGGCGATGAGTCTCTTTTTCATTGCTTGGTTCCTCTTTTCTTTTTGTTGGTATGGTTGATACGCCGGTCTGTTTTCACGCAGAGGGCGGTACCGATGGATTGAATGATCTGCACCAGGATCACCAGGAACACCACGGACACATAGAGCACCAGCCGTTCCTGGCGGCCGTGGCCGCGGAGGAGCGCCATGGCGCCCAAACCGCCGCCGCCGATGGCGCCTGCCATGGCGCCGTAGCTCAAGATGGTGATGGTGGCGGTGGTGAAGCCCGCGATCAGGGAGGGCTTGCACTCAGGGATCATGACCTTGGTGACGATCTGCCACGGGGAGCAGCCCATGGCCTGGGCTGCCTCGATGACGCCCCGATCCATCTCCCGGAGGGAGCTCTCCACCACCCGCGCCACAAAGGGGGCGGCGGCCAGGGTGAGAGGCACGATGGAGGCGGTGGTGCCGATGGAGGTGCCGAGGATCAGCCGCGCCAGGGGGAAGCACACCACCATCAAGATGGTGAAGGGCACCGAGCGCAGCAGGTTTACGATGATGTTCAGTGCCTTCATCAGCGCCGGGGGCAGGGGACGGATGCCGCCTTTCTCGCCGGTGACCAGGATGATGCCCAGGGGCAGACCGATGACATAGGCAAAGACGGTGGCCAGAGCAGTGGTATAGATGGTCTCCCAGATGGCGAAGGGGATGGTGCCGGGGATCAGGAGATACTGAAGCTGATCGGCGGCGCGGTTGATGCCCCAGCTTTCCAAGAGGTTAATCAGCGATTCCAGCATGGTAGTCCCGCACCTCCTCCATGGTGATATTTTTCTGCGAAGCGATGTAGTTGACGGCCTTCTGCGCCTGGACAGGATCTTCGGGCAGTCCCAGCAGCATGGTACCGAAGGCCTTGCCGTCGATGTTCCGGGTGTCGGCACCCAGAATGTTCACCAGCACGCCCAAGTCCTTGGCCATGGAGGCGATGAGGGGCTGGTAGGCTGTGCCGCCGTTGAAGGCCACGCGGATGACCCGCCCCTCGGGCAAGAGCTCCAGCGGTACGCCGTCGGGGTACACCAGCCGCCGCCCGGCCTCGGACTGGGGACGGGAGAAGACGGCTTCCACGCTGCCCTTTTCCACCAGGTGGCCGTGATCCAGGATGGCCACGTGGGTGCAGATCTCTTCAATGACCTTCATATCGTGGGTGATGATGACCACAGTGATGCCCAGGCGATGGTTGATGTCCCGGATGAGCCGCAGGATGTCCCGGGTGGTCTTGGGATCCAGGGCGGAGGTGGCTTCGTCGCACAAAAGTACCTTGGGATCGGTGGCCAGGGTGCGGGCGATGGCGATGCGCTGCTTCTGGCCGCCGGAGAGCTGGGCGGGATAGGCGTCGGCCTTGCTCTCCAAGTCCACGATCTTGAGAAGCTCCCGGGCGCGCTGTTCGGCCTCTTTTTTCGGCGTGCCCACCAGCTCCAGGGGGAAGGTGATGTTCTGCAGGCATGTCCGCTGCATCAAAAGGTTAAAATGCTGGAAGATCATGCCGATGGACTTGCGCACCGCCCGCAGCTCCTTTTCTGAGAGGGCGGTGAGGAGCTTGCCGTCCACGGTGACGGTGCCCGCGGTGGGCTTTTCCAAAAGGTTGATGCACCGCACCAAGGTGCTCTTGCCGGCGCCGGAGAGGCCGATGACGCCGTAGATCTGCCCCTCGTCCACGGTAAGGTCAATGTTTTCCAAGGCGAGCACCGTGTCGGCGCCCTCAAAGCGCTTGGTGAGCCCCTTGAGCTCAATGATGGGTTGGGACATGGACCAACACCTCCGCAAAAAAATAAAACGCCCCTGACCGTTCGTCAAGGGCGACAAAGCCGCGTTACCACCTTGCTTCACCGCAGCCTCACGGTCTGCGGCCTTAAGACGTACCAACATACGCCTGCGCGGTCACGGGCGCACCCGTCGCAGACTACCTATCGCCTGCGCGGCTCCCAGGCCATCTTCCGCCTGCTCCTCCGTACCCCTTTGCAGCACCCGGGGCTCTCTTGAACGGATCAACGGGCGTACTCTCCTGTTCTCAGCCTTTGATGTTCACTTTTCGCTGAGTATATCGCATTTTTCCTCCGCCGTCAACAGAAATTTTCCCCGCCGCCTCAATCCCAAACTTGCCGCAGGAGAAATAGCCGAAAAAAAGGAGCGGCGCATAACGCCAACCTTGCGTGTTTACCGCAGCACGCCGGTTTTTTGCAAAATGGCCTCCAGCACGCCGCCGCCAATGGCCAAGGCCTTGTCCGAGGCGGTGGTGCAGTTTTCCACGCAGCCCCGGGGATCCACGTCGCCGGACTTCATGCCTTTGCGAACCGGCGTGTCCGGCGGCAGAATACCCCGCAGCACGCCGTCGATGGTGCACACCATGGCTTTTTCGCCCACATATCCGGCCACGTCTCCGGCCTTGACCAATGCGCCGATCTCCAGCGCCGGCTGGAAGATCCCATCCGCCGGGGCGCGGAGCACCCGCTCGCCGGCAAAGCCGCCGATGAGGCCGGGAATGTTGGTGTTGGGCAGGGCAGAGCCGTTCCAGATCACCCGCCCCAGGGTGTGGCCGCGCATGGTCTCCACCACGGCGTGGCAGTCCACCCCGGCGGTGAACCCAGGCCCCACGCCGATGACCACCGGCGCGTCGGTGATGGCCGTGCCCCAATTTTTTTTGGCCAGGATGGCGTCCACCACCACCTGGGGCTTCAGCACCGGGATGGCCGCAGCCTCAGGATCCACCAGCACCGGGATTTCTCCTGCTGCCAGTACCCCGGCCACGTCCTCCACCTGGCACAGCCGGGCGGTCACGTCCTCCACCTGCGTCTTCCCCTGCGCCACGGCCTGGGAAAAGGCCACGGTGCGGCGGATGGTGGTGGGGCGGGCAATCTCGGTCATGACCACCGAGAGCCCGGCGTGGAAAAGCCGCAGGGCGATGCCGCTGGCGAGATCCCCTGCGCCGCGAATGAGTACAAGCATGGTCTCCTCTCCTTTACTGGTTGAAGGAGCTGTCGTCAAAGGTGATGACAGCGTAGTATTTGTGCTTTTCGCAGGCGATGGCCTGCTCCACGGCGGCCTGAATCTCACTTTGCCGGTTTTTGAGGTCGAAAGGCAGTACCAGGTCGAAGATCAGGTTGGCGTGCTTGGGGCCGCGCACCATGCGGAAGTCATGGAGATTGAGGCGGGGATCGATGCTGTGGAGCTGGTCGGTGATGAGGTCACGCATGTGGTTGAGCTCGGGGTCGTCGGTGACCAGGGGATCGTAGTGCACCACCAGCTGCACGTGAAGCTCCCGGGCGATGTCCCGCTCGATGTCGTCGATGATGTTGTGGCAGACCAGGGGATCCTCGTGGCTGTCCATCTCCACGTGGACGCTGGCAAACTGACGCCCGGGGCCGTAGTCGTGGACGATGAGGTCGTGAATGCCCAGCACCTTGTCGTATGACAGCACTTGATCCCGGATGCGGTGCACCAGCTCCGGGTCGGGGGCGGCGCCCAGCAGGGGATCGATGGTGTCCTTGGCAATGCCGATGCCGCTCCAGAGAATGAAGATGGCCACGGCCAGACCGGCGAAGCCATCGATGTGCAGATTGGTGAGACTGCCCACCACACCGGCCAGCAGCACGGCGGCGGTGGTGATGACGTCGTTGCGGCTGTCGGCAGCGGTGGCCTCCAGGGTGGGGGAGTGGATGGCCTTGCCCAGCCGCTTGTTGAAGGCCGCCATCCACAGCTTGACGAGGATGGAGGCGATGAGAATGCCGATGGTGAGTGCCGAGAAGACCACCGGCTCTGGATGCAGGATTTTTTCGATGGAGCTCTTCACCAGCTCCACGCCGATGACCAGAATCATGGCGGCCACGATAAGCCCGGCGATGTACTCAATGCGGGCGTGACCGTAGGGGTGGCCATCGTCGGCGGGCTTTTCCGCCAGCTTGAACCCCGCCAGCGTCACCACGGAGCTGGAGGCATCGGAGAGGTTGTTGACGGCGTCGGCCATCACCGAAACGCTTCCCGAAATGAGCCCCGCCAGGAGCTTGCCCAGGAAGAGCAGCAGATTGAGACCCATGCCCACGGCGCCGGAAAACTTGCCGCAGTAGCTGCGGGTGACCGGGTCGTCGGGATTGGGGTGGGATTTGAAAATGGCACGCAGAATCGAAGCGATCATAGTGTTCCTCCGTTCTTAAACTCTCTCTTTTCCAGCACTTCCCCAGATCCTTCATTGACCGGGGCAGGAGAACATGGTACAATGAAGGCATGGAAAACTGAATGGTAAAGGAGAGGCATATGAATACATATCGAATTATCACCGACTCCAGCTGTGACATGACCCAGGAAATGGCTGACGCGCTGGAGCTGGACGTGGTGCCCCTTACTGTCAATTACAAGGGAAAGGAATATCCCAACTACCTCGACGGCCGGGAGCTGAACATCGGCACGTTTTATGAGAGCCTTCGCGCCGGGGAGATGGCCACTACCTCAGCGGTCAACCCCACGGCCTGGAAGGCCGCAGCGGAGAAAGCCATGCAGGCGGGACAGGATGTGCTGATTCTGGCCTTCTCCTCCGGCCTCAGCACCACCTTCAGCGCTGCGGTCATGGCCTCCCAGGAGCTTTTGGAGGAGTATCCCGACCGGAAGATCTACGTGGTGGACACCCTCTGTGCTTCCCTGGGGCAGGGGCTATTGTGCTATCATGTGGCCAACCGACGCCTGGCCGGCGCCACGCTGGAGGAGGCGCGGGACTATGCCGAGGCCAACAAGCTCCATCTGTGCCACTGGTTCACGGTGGATGACCTCATGTTCCTCAAGCGGGGCGGCCGCGTCTCCGGCGCCACCGCCGTCATGGGAAGTCTCTTGCAGATCAAGCCCGTGATGCACGTGGACAACGACGGCCATTTGGTGCCTGTGTCCAAGGCGCGGGGACGCAAGGCATCCATCCAGGCCATGGCGGCCAAGGTGGGGGAGACGGCCATTGAGCCGGAAAAGCAGACCATGTTCATCAGCCATGGGGACTGCCTCCAGGACGCGGAATATCTGGCCGGGCTTCTGCGGGAGAAGTACCATGTGCCGAAGATTGAAATCAATTATGTAGGACCCGTCATCGGCTCTCACTCCGGCCCCGGTACCCTGGCGCTCTTTTTCCTGGGCACCCACCGCTGAGTACAGCACGAACCCTGGGGGAAATCCCCAGGGTTTTATTTTATCATTGT
>DVGD01000234.1 GCA_018712905.1 Candidatus Avoscillospira stercoripullorum
ACTGAGAAAGGAGCCTCCCCATGTCCTTTGTCCACCTCCATCTCCATACGGAATATAGCCTCCTGGACGGCGTGTGCCGCATTCGCGACCTGATGGAGCGGGTCAAGGAGGTGGGGCAGGAGGCCGTGGCCATCACCGACCACGGCGTCATGTACGGCGTCATCGACTTCTATAAGGCAGCCAAGGCGGCGGGCATCAAGCCAATCATCGGCTGCGAGGTCTATGTGGCGCCCCGCAGCCGCCACGACCGGGTGCACGGCGTAGACCAGGAGGCAAACCACCTGGTGCTTTTGTGCGAAAATGAGACGGGCTACCAGAACCTCAGCTACATGGTCTCCCAGGGCTTCATCGACGGCTTTTACGGCAAGCCCCGGGTGGATTTAGAGCTTCTCCGGCAGTACCACGAGGGAATCATCGCCCTTTCGGCCTGCCTGGCTGGACGGGTGCCCCAGCTCCTCATGGCTGGCGACTATGAGGCCGCCAAGAAGGCGGCGCTGGAGCTTTCGGAGATCTTCGGCGCGGAGCACTTTTATCTGGAGCTTCAGGATCACCGCCTGCCGGAGCAGCGGGAGGTGAATCTGGGCATTCTCCGCATTGCCCGGGAGACTGGACTTCCCCTGGTGGTCACCAACGACGCCCACTACCTCCGCCGGGAGGACAGCCGCACCCAGGATGTCCTCATGTGCGTGCAGATGGGCAAGACCGTGGACGATCCCAACCGCCTGAAATTTGAAACCGACGAATTCTATGTGAAATCCGAGGAGGAGCTGCGGGAGCTGTTCCCCGACCAGGACGAAGCCTTCTCCAACACCGTGGACATTGCGGCGCGGTGCAACGTGGAATTCACCTTCGGAAAATACCACCTGCCGGAATTTCAGCTGCCAGAGGGCTATACGTCCCTCTCGTACTTGAAGGAGCTCTGCGACCAGGGCTTTGAGGAGCGCTACCGGGGCAAGCACCCGGAGTACCGCCAGCAGCTGGAATATGAAATCGAAATGATTGAGAAAATGGGCTTTACCGACTATTTTCTCATTGTCTCGGATTTTGTCCGCTACGCCAAGAGCGTGGGCATTCCTGTGGGACCCGGCCGCGGCAGCGCCGCAGGCTCCATGGTGTCCTATACCCTCCACATCACCGACCTCGACCCCATGGAATACAGCCTCTATTTCGAGCGGTTCTTGAACCCCGAGCGCATCTCCATGCCCGATATCGACATGGACTTCGGCGACACCCGCCGGGGCGAGGTGGTGGACTATGTGCGCAAAAAGTATGGCGACGACCACGTGGCGCAGATTGTCACCTTCGGCACCATGGCCGCCCGGGGTGCCATCCGGGACGTGGGGCGGGCGCTGAACTTTACCTATGCCGAAACCGACGTGGTGGCCAAGCTGGTGCCCACCATGCCCTTGCACATCACCCTGGCCGAAGCCCTCAAGGTCTCGCCCAAGCTCAAGGAGATGTACGAGAACGACAGCCGGGTCAAGGAGCTCATCGACACGGCACAGGCTTTGGAGGGCATGCCCCGCAACACTTCCACCCACGCTGCCGGCGTGGTCATCACCCGACTGCCGGTGTACCACTATGTGCCCCTGTCCACCAACGACGATACCATTGTCACCCAGTATACCATGACCACCCTGGAGCAGCTGGGACTGCTCAAAATGGACTTTTTGGGACTTCGCAACCTGACGGTCATCGACGACGCCGTCCAGGACATCCGTGCGCGGGAGCCGGACTTTTCCATGGAGACCATTCCCGCCGGAGATCCGGCCACCTTCGCCATGCTGGGAGAGGGGAAGACCTCGGGCGTGTTCCAGCTGGAGTCGGCGGGCATCACCGGCGTGTGCGTGAACATGCGCCCCCAGTCCATCGAGGATCTCACGGCCATCGTGGCGCTCTACCGCCCCGGCCCCATGGATTCCATCCCGCGGTTTATCCAGTGCAAGTTCCACCCCGAAACGATTCAGTATAAGCATCCGCTCCTCGAGCCGATTTTAAAGGTCACCTACGGCTGCATCGTCTACCAGGAGCAGGTCATCGAGATCTTCCGCCGCCTGGGCGGCTTCAGCCTGGGACAGGCGGACAACATGCGCCGCGCCATCTCCAAGAAGAAGCAGGAGGTCATCGTTTCCGAGCGCCAAGCGTTCATCTACGGCGATGAGAGCCGAAACATCCCCGGCGCCATCGCCAACGGCGTGCCCGAGAAGACCGCCCAGGCCATCTACGACGAGATTCTCGACTTTGCCAACTACGCCTTCAACAAAGCTCACGCCGTGTGCTATGCCAAGGTGGCCTACGACACGGCCTATTTAAAGTGCCACTACCCCAAGGAGTACATGGCCGCATTGATGACCTCGGTGCTTGACAGCGCCGTGAAGGTGGCCGAGTACATGGCCGAGTGCAAGGATCTGGGGATTTCTGTGCTGCCGCCGGACTTAAACCAATCCACCGCCCACTTCACCGTGGTGGAAGAGGGCATCCGCTTCGGCCTGGCGGCGGTAAAGAACATCGGCCGCGGCTTTATTGACAAGGTCGTGGAGGAGCGCAAGCGGGGCGGCGCCTACCGGAGCCTGGAGGACTTCTGTGCCAGAATGTACGGCACGGAGCTCAACAAGCGCGCCATGGAAAACCTCATCAAGTGCGGCGCCTGCGACTGCTTCTCCCTGCGCCGCAGCCAGCTCCTGGCCGTCTACGAGGCGGTGATGGACGCCGTCGCCCAGTCCCGGCGGCGGAATGTGGAGGGGCAGATGGGACTCTTTGACACCGGCAGCAGCGAGCAGCCCGGCGGGGTGGCCGTGCCGGTGCCGGAGCTTCCCGAGATTGCGCCCCAGGAGCGCATGGCCATGGAGAAGGAGGTCACAGGGCTCTACCTCTCCGGCCACCCTATGGATGGCTATCGCAGCCAGCTCCGCGCCCGGGGCGTGGCGGCCATCGGCGAAATTCTCACCTGCTTTGAGGAGGGAGAGGATACCTACGCCGACAGCCAGAATGTGCAGATCGCGGGAATCATCCAGCAGATGAAGATGAAGACCACCCGCAACAATACCATTATGGCCTATGTGACCTTGGAGGACGACACCGGGGACATGGAGCTTTTGGCCTTCTCCAGCGCCGTGGAGCGCTACAGCAGCCTTTTAAGCACCAACACCGCTGTGGTGGTGGCCGGACGGATCTCCGTGCGGGACGAGAAGGCGCCCCAGCTCATTGTCAACCAGGTCTATGCCATCGCCGACTTCACCGGCGGCGCGCCCCAGGCCGTGCCCCAGGAAAAGCCCCGGCGGCTCTACCTGCGCCTGCCCTCGGAGGAGAGCCGGGCGTGGCGGCGAGTGCGGCCGGTGCTCAATATGTTCCCCGGCCAGACGCCGGTGGTGCTCTATTTTCAAGAGCCCGGCATCAAGCGAAAGGGCTTTTGCCTCCCCGAAGAGGATCTGTTGAAGGAGCTGCGGGAGATTCTGGGAACGGAAAACGTGGTGTGCCAGTAGCGCCGGCGGCGGGGGAAAATTCATAATTGGTCTACAAATTACCACTGCATTATGCTATAATTCTAATTTGAATGAATATCCCATTTGGAAAGGAGGCGGCGTATGCCCACATGTAAGCGACTTGTTTGTCTGTTGGGCTTGGTGGGGCTTTTGGCCATCCTGTCGGGCTGCTTTGTCCAGTCCACCGAGGAGCTCTATGCGCTGCCCCGGCAGTCCGATGTCTATTACGACCTCCAAAACGCCATTGACGCGGCGCTTCCCGCCGACGCTGCCTTCTCCGGCCCTCTCACCGGCTCCAACCAGCAGGCGGTGCAGCTGGCCGACCTGGACGGCGACGGAGAGGATGAGGCGCTGGTCTTTGCCAAAACCAGCGGTGCCAAGCCGCTGAAAGTCTATATTTTCGACGATGTCTCCGGTTCCTTCTCCCTGGCCACGGTCATCGAGGGGGACGGCACCGCCTTTGATGCGGTGGAGTACGTCTCCGTGGACGGAAACCCCGGCCTGGAGGTGATTCTGGGCAGGCAGCTGAGCGACCAGATTTTGCAGTCGCTGAGCGTCTACGCCTACGGCGAGGGACGCATGGCCGAGCTGATGAACACCAGCTATACCGAGTTCAAGGTGGTGGATCTCAACAGCGACGACCATCAGGACGTGCTGGTGCTGCGCCAGGATCCAGAGGGACGCACGGCGGTGGCGGAGTATTACACTGATCAGAACGGCCTCATGGAGAAAACCGCCACGGCATCTCTTGCCAAGGAAATTGACAGCATCGAGCGCATCACCACCGGCTTTGTGACCACCGATGTGCCGGGCGTCTTTGTCACCAGCAGCAGCGGGGAGGATACTCTGGTCACCGACGTGCTGCTCTTCCGGGGACAGACGTTTTTGAACCCCACCGTCTCGCCGGAGAGCGGGCTGAGCACCCAGATGGTGCGCAGCTACCTGGTCTACGCCACGGACATTGACGAGGACGGGCTGGTGGAGCTCCCCACCCTGGTGGCGCTGCCCAGCGTGAGCAACGAGGGCACCTACTGGCTGGTGGAGTGGTACGAGCTCCACACCGACGGCACGCACACGAAAAAAATGACCACCTTCTACCACAACGCCGGCGGCTGGTACCTGACCATTCCCGAGGCCTGGGCGCAGCAGCTCACCGTGGCACGCACGGCGGAGGAGAACGGGGTATGGCGCTATACCTTCTCCCGCTGGATCGAGCGGGACACCACGCCGGAGGAGATCATGAGCATCTACGTCATTTCCGGCGAGGATCGGCTCAAGCTGGCCGAGAGCCAGGGACGGTTCCTCCTGGCAGAAAAGGGCGAGACGGCCTACGCCGCCTCCCTGGGAGAGAGTGCCCTGGCAGGCAGCCTCACCGAGGAGACCGTCCGCGCCATGTTCCACTTTATCCGCACGGACTGGAACTCAGGAGACATCATGTAAGGAGCAAAGCCATGAAGAAAGTTTTGATACTCGAAGATGAAGTGAGCATCCGCAGCTTTGTTGTCATCAACTTAAAGCGCGCCGGCTACGAGGCCATTGAGGCCGGCACCGGCATGGAAGCCCTGGAGCAGCTCAAGAACAACCCCGACGTGGGCGTGGCCATTCTGGACATCATGCTGCCCGACATCGACGGCTTTGAGGTCTGCCGCAACATCCGCGCCACGGACAAGCAGATCGGCATTATCATGCTCACCGCCCGCAGCCAGGAGATGGACAAGGTCACCGGACTCATGACCGGTGCGGACGACTATATCACCAAGCCCTTTTCTCCCGCCGAGCTCACCGCCCGGATCGACGCCCTGTACCGCCGCGTGGGCGGGGACGCCGTGCCCGACGCCGTGGAGCTGAGCCAGGGACCCTTCGTCCTCAATACCCGCAACCGCACCCTGGACAAGTCCGGCCGCCGGATCAAGCTCACCCAGGTGGAGTATGCCATCATGAAGCTCTTCATGCAAAACCCCGGCCGCGCCCTCTCCCGGGAGGATATTCTCGCGGCAGTCTGGGGAAGGGATTACGACGGCGAACTCAAAATCGTGGATGTGAACATCCGCCGCCTTCGCATCAAGATCGAGGACGACACGGCCAACCCCACCTATATCACCACCGTCTGGGGCTTCGGCTACAAGTGGGGCGCGTAAATCGCCCGAAGAGAGGAAGTGAGCCGGCCTGAAGACCTTCAAGAAGCTCACCGGCATTGAGCGCCGGTGGATATTCAATAACGTCAGCCTGGTCATCGCGCTGGTGGTCTTTTTCGTGGTGATTTTTTCGGTGTCCTTCTCCATTTACTGCTATTCCAACCTGCGGGTTGGCCTGGAGGAAAAGGCCAAGACCACCACAGACTTTTTCGGCAATTATATCAGCCAGAGCTATAATGAATACTATCAGTCCTGCATCCGCTTTGCCCAGACCTTTGAGGAGAAGAACAATTTAGAGCTTCAGTTCATCTCCACCAGCGGCAAGATCGTCGCCTCGTCCTATGGCCAGTGGGCGGGACAGGCGCCGGAGACGTCGGACATTGCCGACGCCATCGCCACCGGAGAGATCTCCCATTTTATGGGGC
Source organism: Candidatus Avoscillospira stercoripullorum (assembly GCA_018712905.1). GTDB lineage: Bacteria > Bacillota > Clostridia > Oscillospirales > Oscillospiraceae > Avoscillospira > Avoscillospira stercoripullorum. The sequence continues at coordinate 6,043 of DVGD01000234.1, forward strand.
GAAATCCCCACACCGGCGAGCGGATTCTGGCTGTTTCCAGCCCCATGATCTATGTCAACGGCGAGGTCATCGGCGTTCTTCGGTATGTGACCAGCCTTCGCAATGTGGACAAGCAGATTGTCATGGCCGTGGGCATCGCGGTGCTCCTGGGCATCTTGTTCATCGCCTTTGTGCTCTATTCCAGCCGCTTTTTCATCCGCTCCATTCTCGAGCCCGTCTCGGAGATCACGGCCACGGCCAAGCGAATCGCCTCGGGCTCCTACGGCGCACGGATCCAGAAGCACCAGGACGATGAAATCGGCGAGCTGGCCGACACCATCAATGATATGTCCGCCAAGATCGCCCAGTCGGAGAAGATGCAGTCGGAGTTTATCTCCTCGGTGTCCCACGAGCTGCGCACGCCCCTCACGGCCATCACCGGCTGGGGTGAGACCATTCTCTCCGCCGACCAGATCGACCCGGCGGAGACCCGCCGGGGCATGGTCATCATCCTGCGGGAGGCGCGGCGGCTCACGGGCATGGTGGAGGAGCTTTTGGAGTTCACCCGCATGCAGGACGGCCGCTTCACCCTCAACATGGAGGAGGCAGACCTCCGCGCAGAGTTTGAGGACACGGTCTTCATGTATGGAAGCCGCCTCCAGCAAGAGGGAATTACCCTGGAATACGAGGAGAACGACGAGGAAATCCCCGAGATTCCCTGCGACGTCTCCCGCATGCGCCAGGTATTTCTCAACATTTTAGACAACGCTGCCAAGCACGGCGGCGAGGGCAAGCGCATCACCGCCTCCATCCACCATGAGGGAAGCAATGTGGTGGTGCGCATCCGGGACTTTGGCCCCGGAATCCCCGAGGAAGAGCTGCCCCATGTGAAGATGAAGTTTTATAAGGGCAGCTCCAAGGCGCGGGGCAACGGCATCGGCCTTGCGGTGTGCGAGGAGATCGTCACCATGCACGGCGGCACCCTCACCCTGGAAAATGCGCCCGGCGGCGGCACCCTTGTGACCATTTCTCTCCCCACGGGAGAAGAATAGAGGAAATCATGAATAAAGAGACAAATACACAGGAAAAATTCAAAACCATGATCGGCGGCCAAGCGCTCATCGAGGGCATCTTGATGCAAGGCCCCAAAAAGAAGTCCATTGTGGTGCGCGGCCCTGAGGGGCTGGTGGTGAAGACCGAGCCATTGAAGGCGCCCAAGGATCGCTATCCCATTTTGGGCTGGCCGCTCATCCGCGGCGTGGTAAACTTCGCCGGCAGCATGGTCAACGGCGTCAAGGCGCTGATGTACTCTGCTTCCTTCTTCCCGGAAGAGGAGGACACCCAGCCGTCCAAGTTTGACCAGTGGCTGGAGGACAAGATCGGCAGCGAGAAGATGGAAAAGCTGGTGATCTACGTGGCCGCCGTGCTGGGCATTGCCTTCTCGGTGGGACTTTTCATCCTCCTGCCCACGTTCCTGGCCGGCCTGGTGCCGGGAATCCATGGAAACTACCTCCTGCGCAACTTGGTGGAGGGCTTTTTGAAGATCTTCCTCTTCCTGGGCTATATGATTCTCATCTCCCGGATGAAGGACATGCGCCGGGTCTTTTCCTACCACGGCGCCGAGCACAAGACCATCCGCTGCTATGAGGCGCGGCTGCCCCTCACCGTGGAGAATGTGCGCCCCATGACCCGGCTCCACCCCCGCTGCGGCACCAGTTTTTTGCTGGTGGTCATCTGCATCAGCATCCTCTGCGGCACGCTCATCCGCGCCGACAATACCTTTGTCCGCATGGGCCTGCACCTTTTGATGCTGCCCGTCATCGTGGCCATCAGCTATGAGTTTAACCGCCTGGTGGGACGGTATAATAACGGCCTCACCCGGATCCTCACGGCGCCGGGCATGTGGATGCAGCACTTTACCACCAATGAGCCCGACGACTCCATGATCGAGGTGGCCATCCGGGCTTTGGAGGAGGTCATTCCCGAGGAAGCGGGGACGGATCAATGGTGAGAACCTACGGCGAGCTCTACCGCCAGGTTCGTCACGCGCTGGAGGAAGAGGAAGGAGAAAACGCCGCTTTTGCGGCGCGGGAATTATTGCAATTTGTCACCGGCCGGGATCAGGCCACTCTCATGGCCATGCAGGGACTGTTCGCCCCCGAGGAGGTGGCGGAGCGGTATCTGGAGCTGGCCGAACGAATGCTGGCGGGAGAACCGCTGGCGTACATCTTGGGGCAGTGGAGCTTCTACGGCCTCAATCTCACCGTGAGCCCCGACGTGCTCATCCCCCGGGATGACACCATGGCCGTGGTGGATCTTGTGCTGGAGCGGCGGGAGCACCTGCCGGCCACGCCGCGCATACTCGATCTTTGCACCGGCTCGGGCTGTATCGGTCTGGCGTTGGCCTCTCAGATTAAGGGCGCCCGGGTGACTCTGGCTGATCTCTCCCCGGCGGCGCTGAAGATTGCCAAGAAGAACACCGTGGATCTCAGGCTCACGGCGCGGGTTTCCTGCCTCACGGCGGACGCCACAAAGCCCGCCAGCCGCTTTTTGGGTCAGTTCGACGTGGTGATTTCCAACCCGCCCTATGTGACCCGGCAGGAGATGGAAGCGCTGCCCCGGTCGGTGAAGAACTTCGAGCCCGCCATGGCGCTCTTCGGCGGGGAGGACGGACTGGACTTTTATCGCGCCATCGCCCGGAATTTTACCGCCGCCATCAAGCCCGGCGGCTACCTTGCCCTGGAATTCGGCCAGGGACAGGAGGACGCCGTGTGCTGGATTCTGGAGGCGTGGGACTACGAAATTTTGAAGCTGCAGCAGGACGCGGGCGGAATCACCCGCGCCGTCCTGGCACAGAAGAAGGAGCGAGATTGATATGGAGAAGAAGAAATCCGGCATGGATACGCCGTCCCCGGCCAGCGACAAGAAGAAGGCGCTGGAGACGGCCATCGCCCAGATTGAAAAGAACTTCGGCAAGGGCACGGTAATGCGCCTGGGGGACAAGCCCGAGATGCAGGTGGACGCCATTCCCACCGGTTCCCTGGCGCTGGACGCGGCGCTGGGCATCGGCGGCGTGCCCAAGGGGCGGATCATCGAGATCTACGGTCCTGAATCCTCTGGTAAAACCACCCTCGCCCTCCATATTGTGGCGCAGGCACAAAAGCGCGGCGGCGAAGTGGCCTTTGTGGATGCCGAGCACGCCTTGGATCCAGACTATGCCGCGGCCATCGGCGTGGACATCGACAACATGCTCGTCTCCCAGCCCGATACCGGCGAGCAGGCACTGGAAATCACCGACGCGCTGGTGCGCTCCGGCGCCGTGGACGTGGTGGTGGTGGACTCCGTGGCCGCCCTCACCCCCCGGCAGGAAATCGAGGGCGAAATGGGCGACACCTTTGTGGGTCTCCAGGCGCGGCTCATGTCCCAGGCGCTGCGGAAGCTGGCCGGCAGCATCGCCAAGACCAACTGCGTGGTTATCTTTATTAACCAGCTGCGCATGAAGATCGGCGTCATGTACGGAAATCCCGAGACCACCACCGGCGGCAATGCCCTCAAGTTCTACGCCTCGGTGCGAATCGACATTCGCCGCATCGAGGCCATCAAGAATGGCTCGGAGATCATCGGCAACCGTACCCGGGCGAAGATTGTCAAGAACAAGGTGGCGCCGCCCTTTAAGGAGGCCGTGTTCGACATCATGTACGGCGAGGGCATCTCCAAGTGGGGTGAGCTCACCGACCTGGCCGTGCAGCTGGATATCATCCAGAAGAGTGGCAGCTGGTTCTCCATGGGAGACGAGCGCATTGGCCAGGGACGCGACAGCGTCAAGACGTATCTGATGAACAACCCTGAAATCGCCGAGGAGGTGGAGGCCAAGGTGCGCGCCAACCTCTACCAGCTCAATGGCCGCAAGCCCAAGGCAGCGCCCCAGCCCCGGCCGGAGGCCAAGGCCGTGAGTGTGAAGGCCGACGACTTCAACGATGACGATTGAGAAATTAGAGCCCCTTTCCCAGCAGCCCCATATGTTTCGCATTACGCTCTCCGACGGTACGCGGCTTAAAACCCAGGACTATGTGGTGGCGGCGCTTCACCTCCGCACGGGCATGGAATTGGACGAAGAAGCCCACCAGCAGCTTCTGGATGCCGTGGGCAAGGCCTCGGCCAAGACCAGGGCGGTGCGGATGATCTCTGCGGCCGGCCACTCCAAGAAGGAGCTACAGCGGCGGCTGGTGGAGAAGGGAGAGCGGGTGGAGGACGCCCAGGAGGCCGTTGCCTGGCTTTCGGAGCTCAAGCTCCTGGACGACGCCAAAACCGCCGAGCAGCTGGTGCGCTCCGCCGTGGCCAAGGGCTATGGCCGCAGCCGAATCCGGCAGATTCTCTATGAAAAATCCATTCCCCAGGAATATTGGGAGGATGCCCTTTCCTTGGTGCCGGAGATGGACGAGGCCATCGACCGCTTTTTGGAGCGCCGCTTCCGCGGAAACGCACCCGAGGAAAAGGAAGTCAAGCGCGCCGTGGACGCCCTCTTGCGCCGCGGCCACAGCTACAGCGATATCCGCGCGGGCTTGCAGCGGTACGATGAATCCCTGGAGCTGGACGACGCGGAATTGTAGGGCACGGCGGGTGCAGGCTGTAGGGGTCGATCTCC
>DVGD01000235.1 GCA_018712905.1 Candidatus Avoscillospira stercoripullorum
GCAGAAGACTGATGAGACAGAGCAGCGGGGGGTGTGTGCGGGGGGCAAAAAGCCCACCGCGCGTTCAATCAAACAGGATTTTGAAACTTTTTTGAAAGTTTCAAAATCCGCACAGCGGGGCGAAAATACTTTTTCGACACGCTGAGGGGCGGATCTCCTGATCCGCCCCAGAGACTGTCAAAAAACCTCGCAGAAGCTGTCCGGGACAGAGCAGCGGGGGGGTGTGTGCGGGGGGCAAAAAGCCCACCGCGCGTTCAATCAAACAGGATTTTGAAACTTTTTTGAAAGTTTCAAAATCCGCCCGATAGAGCCGCGCATCCCCAGGCAGTTTCGTTCCGGGACGATGAGGACATCGTCCCCTACAGGGCGCGATGAATGCGTCAGGCCGGGGCGCCGCTCTTATAGAGAATGGCGCCGTCCACCCGCGCCAAGACACGCTTGCCGTCCCGGTAGGCCACGAAGACACCGTCGCCCAGGTGGTTGACGCCCCTGGCGTCGTTGACGTCTGCGATGAGCACTTCGCCGGTCTCGCTGAGGATATCGGTGTGATAGGTGCCGTCGTCATCCTCATAGGTGGCGCTGAGAATCACGGTTTCCTCGTAGTCGGAGATGCGCTGGGGATCGAGATAATCATGGTCGGCCCAGTGGATTTCCTCGCCGCTCTCGAGATCGACGAGCCAGCTGGAGGCCTCGCCCTGCCAGATATAGATGGCCGCCGTCCGGGAGGAGAGAATCCGCATTTCACCGCCCTGGAATTGGACGGAGCGCACCGCCGTGCCGTCGGGACGGCAGAAGCACGCCCATTCCTCCTCCAGGTGGGTCTCGGCCAGCAGCTCCACCTGGCCGTCGTTCTCGTCGTCCACGAGATAGATGATGTCGGCCGGATCGCTGACGGCGAGACCCTCCTGATTCACCGCCTGCCACAGCCCGTCCTCCGTCTCCACCACGTAGCCGTCGGCGTGGATCCAGATGATCGGGTACGGCCAGGTGAAGACGATGTCGCCCGTCTCCAGGGACACCACCTCATATTGGCCGTTTCGGTACACGGCGGCAAGACCCAGGGCGATCACAGCAATGTCGTCGCAGTCGGGCTGGAGTACCCAGGCGCCGCTTTCATCCATCAGCCCCATTTTGCCTGTGTCATCGGCCACGGCGCAGAGGCCGTCGGCTCCATATTGGTATTTCACGTTGCCTGCCCGGTGGAAGCCCGCGGGCAGCATGGCGTCTGGGTCATAGTCGATGGGAGTCAAATCGCTGCGGCTATAGTACTGGTATTCCTCTCCTCCAAGGTAGACCTCTATCACATCGCCATAGCAGGAGATGCTCCAGGCGTCCACGGTGGTGAGAAGATTGCCCTGGAGGTCATAGACGTAGGTGGGCGTGTTCCGAGGCTCATCCGCCACCAGGCCGTCCTGGGCGCAGATGGCCAGGATTTCGCCGGTTTTTTCGTCTACAAGGTCATAAATGACGCCCTGTTCCACCTCCACCAGCACGTTGCCGTCGGGATCCACGGCCTGCACAGCGCCGTAGAGGTTGTCATCGAGATTCATAATATAGTACGGACGGTGAGACGGCGCTTCCGCGTCCTCCTCCACCGGCGGGACGACCTCCTGCCCGGTGTCTTCAACACCGGGCAGGGTGATATCGGCTTCCTGGATGGGCTTCCAAGACTCCAGCGCCAGCGCCGCGCCCAACAGCAGCGCGCAGCAGGCCGCAAGGGGCAGCATCCGCCGCAGGGGACTGACCGGGAAGGAGAGGCGGCCGGCCTCCTCCACCAGGTCGTCGCCCACATCGGTGAGGGCGCATAGGAGTTGCTCTTGCAATTTCATGGGATGATCCCCTCCTCCTCCAAACAGTTTTTGAGCTTTGCGCGGGTGCGGTGGAGGTTGGATTTCACCGTGCCCGGGGAGAGATGATAGCGGGCGGCAATGTCGGAAATGGCGTCGGCATACCAGTACCGCCGCAGGAAAATACACCGCTCCTTGGGGCTGAGCCCTCTCAAAAAGCGGTCGAGCAGGCGGCTTAATTCCGCCGCCTCCACATATCGCTCGGGATTTCCGGTGACGCAGTCGGCAAGCTCCCGGCTGAGGGCTTCCACCTGGCCGCCGCCCCGTTTCTTCGCCCGGGCGGCCTGATAGGCGCTCAGGGAGAGATTGCGGACAATTTTCATGAGATATGCCCCTAAAAAAGTGGGTTTTTTCGGCGGGATGGCGTTCCACGCCCGGATGTAGGTGTCGGACACGCACTCCTCCGCGTCCTGGTGGCTGCGGAGAATTTGATAGGAGACCGCGTAGCAGCCGTCGCCGTATTTTTTCGCCGTCTCGTCCAGGGCGCGCTCGTCCCGGGCGAAATAGAGCGCGAGAATCGCGTGATCTTCCATGGGCTTCCCCCTCTCTCTACTTTCTTAGACAGCCTTTCCCGCAAAAAAGTTGCATCCAAGTAGAAAAATATTTTTCTGTCCTGGATCCCTTGTGCAAAGGGAAGCCTTGGCGTATACTGGCCTTATCAAATCTTCTGGTTTGGCGATCAAAAGGAGGCCAGTCATGCGCACCTATGTCCTGGATCCCGCGTCCTCCGTGCCGCTCTACGAGCAGCTCTACCGCCGCCTCAAGGAGGATCTTCTCTCCGGCGCCATCGCCGGGGGTGAGAAGCTCCCCTCCAAGCGCGCGTTGGCGGAAAATCTCAATGTGAGCCGCATCACCGTGGAAAACGCCTACCAGCAGCTTTTAACCGAGGGGTATCTCGTCTCCAAGCCCCGGTCGGGCTATTACGCCGAGCACCTGGAGACGCTGCCCCAGGTCACCGCGCCGGGGATTCGCCCCGATGCGGCGCCCCATGGGGCGCCGGAGACGGCGGTGAGCGCGGGGCAGTTTCCCTTTTCCGTGTGGGCGCGGCTTATGCGGGGGGTGCTCCTGGACGGGCGGGAGGCGCTGCTCCAGCCCATCCCCAGCGAGGGATTGCCCGCGCTGCGGGAGGCCATTGCCGGGATGCTCCTGCGCAGCCGGGGGATGGAGGTGGATCCGGCCAGCATCGTCATCGGTGCCGGGGCGGAGTATCTCTATACGCTGCTCTTCCAGCTTCTGGGGCGGGAGAACATCTTCGCTCTGGAAAATCCCGGCCATCGAAAGCTGCGGCAGGTCTACACAGCCAACGGCGCATCGCTCATGCCCGTTGCCCTGGACGAGAGCGGCGTGACGCTCCAAAGCCTCCTGGCCTCCGGCGCCAACGTCCTGCACATTTCTCCCGGCCACCAGTTTCCCACGGGAATCGTCATGCCCATTGCCCGGCGGCGGCAGCTCATGGCCTGGCTGGGCAGCCGCGAGAACCGCTACCTCATCGAGGACGACTACGATTCTGAGTTCCGCTTTACCGGCCGGGTGATCCCCACCATGTACAGCATGGACGTCACCGGCCGGGTGATCTACCTCAACACCTTCTCCAAGACCATCACCCCGGCGCTGCGCATCAGCTATCTCATTCTGCCCCCGGCGCTTTTGGCGCGGTATCGGGAAAAGCTGGGGTTTTATAGCTGCACGGTGCCGAGCTTCGAGCAGCTCACCCTGGCACGGTTTCTCTCCGAGGGCTACTTTGAAAAGCATGTCAGCCGGATGAAGCGGCGCTATAAGCTCCTGCGGGCGCAGTTTTTGGAAGCGCTGGCCGAAGCGCCCTTTGCCAAGCAGGTGGAGGTGGTGGGGGACGAGGCGGGACTTCATATGATTTTAAAGCTCCGCACCGCCTATTCCGACGAGGCCGTGGCAGCGGAAATCCAGGCATCCGGCGTTCCGGCCACCTGCCTGAGCCGCTATTATTTCCCCGGCACCGGCGCGGGGGAGGGCGGCGCGGTGGTGCTCAAGTACGCAGAGCTCTCCCAGGCGGATTTTCCCCGGGTGCTGACGCTTCTGGGGCGGCTGACGGCAGGGGAAAACCTTGAAAAAGCGGCGGAAAAATGATATAATGTCAAATCACGAAACTATGGTTGGAGGAAACGAATTTGGACACCAAGACCACTGTGATCTCCCGGGAGGCGCTCCAGGCGCAGGAGGCCATCTGTCAGGAAATCCGCGACCTTTGGGCGGCACGGGGTATCACCCCTCGCGCCTATGTGGATACCTACGGCTGCCAGCAGAATGAGGCCGATTCCGAGAAGATTCGCGGCATGCTCTCCGCCTGCGGCTACGAAATGGCCGAGACCGAGGAGGGGGCGGACGTCATCGTCCTCAACACCTGCGCCATCCGCGAGCATGCTGAGCAGCGGGTCTACGGAAACGTGGGCGCGCTGGTGCACACCAAGCGCCGCCATCCGGGGCAGAAGATCTTTCTCTGCGGGTGCATGATGGGGCAGCCCCACGTGGTGGAGAAGATCCGCACAAGCTACCGCCATGTGGACGGCGTCTTCAACCCCCACCAGCTCTGGCGCTTCCCAGAGCTCCTGCGCCAGGTCTTGGCCACGGGCAAGCGGGTCTTTGCCGCTGAGGATTCCGCCGGCTCCATCGCCGAGGGGATTCCCCTGCTGCGCCAGGGCGGCGTGAAGGCGTGGGTGTCCATCATGTACGGGTGCAACAACTTCTGCTCGTACTGCATCGTGCCCTATGTCCGCGGCCGGGAGCGCAGCCGCCGCCCGGAGGATATCCTCGCTGAAGTCCGCGGCCTTCTCGAAAAGGGCGTCAAGGACATCACCCTTCTGGGGCAGAACGTCAACTCCTATGGAAAAGATTTGGGGCTGGGCGTGGACTTTGCCGACCTGATGGCCGAGATTGCCAAGCTTCCCGGGGAGTTCTGGCTGCGGTTTATGACCTCCCACCCCAAGGACGCCACGAAAAAGCTCTTTGACACCATGGCCGCCAGCCCCAAGATTGCCAAGCAGTTTCATCTTCCTGTGCAGTCGGGCAACGACCGGGTGTTAAAGGAGATGAACCGGCGCTATACCCGGGAGCAATACCTGGAACTTGTGGACTATGGCCGGCAGGTGATGCCGGAGCTGGTGCTCACCAGCGATATCATCGTGGGCTTCCCCGGCGAGACCGAGGCAGAGTTTGAAGATACCCTCAGCCTCATTGAGAAGGTGCGCTACGACGCCCTCTTTACCTTTATCTATTCCCCCCGCAAGGGCACCCCGGCGGCCTCCATGCCCGATCCGGTGTCCCGCCAGGAGAAAAATCAGTGGTTTGATCGCCTGGTCACCGCCCAGAACCGAATTTCCGAGGAGATTCACCGGGGCTATGTGGGCAAAACCGTCAAGATCCTGGTGGACGGGGAGGAGGACGGCGTCCTCACCGGACGCACCGAGGGCGGCCGCCTGGTGCGCTTTGCCGGAGATCCAAAGTGGATCGGCCAATTTATGGATGTGGAAATCACCGG
>DVGD01000236.1 GCA_018712905.1 Candidatus Avoscillospira stercoripullorum
GAGGCCAGTTTCGGGTCGGTTTTGGCAATTTTTACGGGATATTGCAGCTTTTTTTCATAGACAAACATACTTCAGCGCGGCTCCTTTCCAAGATAGTCCCAAGGCCAGGGATCGTCGATCCAGGTGTAGGTGCCCTCCAGGGCGGAATCCCTCTGGGTGAGGGAGCCGTACTGCGCCTCGTAGGCCTGCATGGCGTCGGCGTACCGCTCCACATACTGGTTGAAGAGCGCCACGGCGTCGGCGTCGTCGCGGTGGGTGTCTAGGTAAAGTCCCAGCTCGTCAATGGCAAAGCTCATGGCCTGGAGCTGGCTGGAGAGCGTGGCGGTCTTTTCGTTCTGGTTGATCTGATTCTGAAAGGGAAGATCCAGACCGGGGAACAGCGTACCGCGGACAAAGCCTTTGCCTGCGGTGTAGACCTGGGGATTCTGCTGCTGGAAGGGTACGAAGGGAACCGCCAGAGGCGCGCAGGCGGGCAGCTGCCCTTTTTCATCGGCGCAGCGTGCCGCTGTGACGGTGGTAGTTTCGTCCAAGGAAATTCCTCCTTATCATCAAATTATGGGTCACATCATCTTATGCACCGGCGGGAATACCGGTGCATTTCGACAGGAAGAAAGCGCCAAGGCTTGCGTCGCAGCGAAGAAGCGTTTATAATGGACAAGACGGAAAATCCCCCAGTCGGCGCGCATATCCTCTTTTGGAGGTGTGGCCGATGAAAAAACAGCATTCCATAGGCTTAGGCGCCGTGCTGCTTCTGGCGGCGGTGTACTTTTTTGTGTTTCAGGCGGTGCGGTTCAATCTGGCTGCCACGGCAGCTGCGGAACCGGCGCAGCGGCCGGTGGTGGTTGTGGACGCGGGACACGGCGGAGAGGACGGTGGCGCCACTACCGACGAGGGCGTGCTGGAGAGTACCATCAATCTGTCCATTGCCCTGCGCTTGGAGCAGGTGCTGGCGCTGTGCGGCGTCCAGCCGGAGATGATTCGAACCACCGACACGGCGGTCTACACCGAGGGAAACTCCATTGCTGAGAAGAAGACCTCGGATCTCAAAAACCGGGTCAAGCTGGTCAACGCCGTGCCCGGCGCCATTCTCGTGAGCATTCATCAAAATCACTTCTCCGAAGGCCGCTACCACGGTGCCCAGGTATTCTATGCCGCCGCGCCGGGCAGCGACACCCTGGCCGAGGGCGTGCAGACGGCGCTACGCACGGCGCTGGATCCCGACAACAACCGGCAGATCAAGCCCGGCAGCGCCATCTACCTTCTGGAGCAGATCACCTGTCCCGGTGTCCTGGTGGAGTGCGGCTTTCTCTCCAATGCCAATGAGGCCGCGCTGCTGCAGCAGGGAACCTATCAGACAAAGCTGGCCTGCGCCGTCACCGGCGCGGTGCTAAACTATCTCGAAAGCGAGGCAGAGCACCTTGAAGTCTAAGACCATTTTTTATTGTACCGCCTGCGGCAACGAGACGCCCCGCTGGCAGGGACGCTGCCCGGCCTGCGGCGCGTGGAATACCATCGAGGAGCACGTCGGCGCGCCGGCGACCAAGGCCAAGCCCTCTGCCGCCGCCGTATCCCGCAAGCCCAAGACCCTCCGGGAGGTGGACTGCGGCAGCGAGGTGCGCTTTGCCACGGGGCTCGGCGAGCTGGATCGGGTGCTGGGCGGCGGCGCGGTGGAGGGTTCCCTGGTGCTGGTGAGCGGCGCGCCGGGCATCGGTAAGTCCACGCTGCTCTTGCAGATCTGCTCGGAGCTGGGGCAAAGCCGCCGGGTGCTCTACATTTCCGGCGAGGAGAGCGAGACCCAGATCAAGCTGCGCGCCCAGCGCCTGGGGGTGACCACCGAGAATCTCCTGCTCCTCTCGGAGACGGATCTGACGCAAATTCTCGAGACCGCCCGGGAGACGGCGCCGGACATCCTCATCGCCGACTCCATCCAGACGCTCTGCGACCCGGACAACACTTCCTCTCCCGGCAGCGTCTCCCAGGTGAAGGCCTGTACCATGGCCTTGATGCAGCTGGCCAAGGGCAGCGGGATCACGGTGTTTGTGGTGGGGCACGTCAATAAGGATGGTGCCATCGCAGGCCCCAAGGTCTTGGAGCACATGGTGGACTGCGTCCTCTACTTTGAAGGGGAGGCCGCCCACAACTACCGCATTCTCCGGGCGGAGAAGAACCGCTTCGGCTCTACCAACGAGATCGGCGTCTTTGAGATGGCCGACCACGGCCTCAGGGAGGTGCCCAACCCCTCGGAGATGCTCCTCGCGGGAAGACCCACCCACGCGCCGGGCACCTGCGTGGCCTGCGCCATGGAGGGCAGCCGCCCGGTGCTGGCCGAGGTGCAGGCGCTGGTGGCCAGGAGCAACTTCAACGTGCCCCGGCGCATGGCCGACGGCTTTGACTATAACCGGGCAGTCCTTTTAATGGCGGTGCTGGAAAAGCGGGGCGGGGTGAACCTCTCCTCCAGCGACGTCTATATCAACGTCATCGGCGGCCTCACCTTGAATGAACCTGCGGCGGATCTTCCGGTGGTGCTGGCGGCAGCCTCCAGCTTCCGGGACAAGGTGATGGACAGCGGCGTGGCCGCCATCGGCGAGGTAGGACTCACCGGGGAGCTCCGGGCGGTGTCTAACCTCTCGCAGCGCCTTTCGGAGGTGCGGCGGCTGGGCTTTCGCTGCTGCCTCATTCCCCGCCAGGGGACAAGCCAGCTGGAGCCGCCAGAGGGCTTGGAAATCTTGCGGGTGCGCAACATCCGCGAGGCCATTGAAACGCTGCTATAAGTTTCCTTTTAATCTCTTTTTCATCTTCCTTCAAAGACTTCCTCATGGAGCTCTGGTAGAATAGAGACACAACGAAGGAGGGATCCCCATGGATCAAATGGAAAAAATCGAAACCCTGCGGGAAAAGACAGGGTGCACCTATACCGAGGCCAAGGCAGCGCTGGAGGCAAGCAACGGCGATTTGCTCGACGCCCTGTGCTGGCTGGAGCAGCGGGGCAAGTCCATGGTGGTGGGCGCCTACAGCTCCACCGCCCAGGAGCCGCCCCAGGAGGAGCCCCAGGCGCAAAAGCCGCCGGAGGACGGCGCTTTCGAGCGGGGCTTCAAGGCACTGTGGGAGGGAATCGTCGCCCTCATCCGCCGGGGCAACCGCAACCATCTCATCATGCAGGACAAGCAGGGCAAGCAGGCCATCTCCCTGCCGGTGACCATCTTTGTGGTGCTGCTCATTGCCGCCTTCTGGGTGGTGCTGCCGCTGATGGTGGTGGCGCTGTTCTTCGGCTGCCGCTTCTCCTTCTCAGGCCCCGAGCTGGGGCGGGAGGATCTCAACAGCGCCATGGGCAAGGCTACGGACTTTGCCGACGATATCAAAAAGGAATTTCAGTGAGTGAGGAGGCCGACCCATGGCCGGACGGATCTTGATCGTAGAGGATGAGGCTGCCATTGCCCGCTTTGTGGAGCTGGAGCTCCAGCACGAGGGCTACGCGGTGGACAAGGCCGAGGACGGCCGCAGCGGCTTGGAGCTGGCGCTGACGGGGACGTATGACCTGATTTTGCTGGATATCATGCTCCCGGGGCTCTCAGGGCTGGAGGTCTTGCGGCGGCTGCGCCGGGAGAAGGAGACGCCGGTGATTTTGCTCACCGCCCGGGATACGGTCATGGACAAGGTGTCCGGCCTGGACATGGGTGCCGACGACTATATCACCAAGCCCTTTGCCATTGAGGAGCTCTTAGCGCGAATCCGCACGGCGCTGCGCAAGCGGCCGTCGCCCCAGGCGGATAACCGGCTTACCCTCGGCCCCATCGCCATGGACGTGGCGCGGCGGCAGGTGACCGCCGACGGAACGCCCGTGGAGCTCACCGCCCGGGAGTTTGACGTGCTCAAGCTCTTTTTGGAAAATCCCGAGATTGTTCTCTCCCGGGAGACGTTCCTCAGCCGCGTCTGGGGCTATGACTACGTGGGCGAGACCAACGTGGTGGACGTCTATATCCGCTATCTTCGCAGCAAGCTCGACAGCGCCTGCGGAAGAAGCCTGATCCACACCGTCCGGGGCGTGGGCTACGTGCTGCGGGAGGCGTAAATGCGCGAGGGCAAGACGGGTGTGGCCACCCGAAAAATCCTGGCCACCCAGAAGAGCGCCATGGGCTGGACGCTGTTTCTCTCCAACCTGCTGGCGCTGGCGCTGGGACTGGGGTGCCTGGCGCTCTACTATATGCGGCTCTATGCCGGGAGCTGGGCGGCGCTGGGAGAGCTGGACGTTACAGACTTCTGGCTCCATGTGACGAGCTTCGATCCCCTGCAATTTAAGCTCACCCTGGGCGCTGTGGGGCAGCGGGTACAGAGCTATGATGTAACCGAACCGTTGGCCGTGTTCTCTGCGGCCTATGTGAGCTTTTTGGTGGTGCAGGGGCTGATTTCGGCCATTTCCGGTGCCATTTGGCGGGGCAGAGTGCGCCAGCATCTCAGGCGCCTGACCAGCATTGCCGAGGAAGCCCGCCGCCTGGGACAGGAGGCGGCCGCCCCGAAGAAGGTGGCGCATTTGCAGGAAGCCATCGGCCATATCCAGCCCACCGAGGCCGAGCGGCTCCATGTGGCCGACCCGGACTTGAAGGGACTGGAAAACGCCATCAACGACCTTCTCGACCGGATGCAGGCGGCCTACAGCCAGCAGTCCCGGTTTGTCTCCGACGCCTCCCATGAGCTGCGCACGCCCATTGCCGTGCTGAAGGGCTATGCCGACCTGCTCGAGCGCTGGGGCAAGGACGATCCCCAGGTGCGCGACGAGGCCATCGCCGCCATCCAGACCGAGGCCGGGCGCATGAGCCGCCTGGTGGAGCAGCTTTTGTTTCTGGCGCGGGGCGACAGCGGCCGCACCAAGTTAAATCCCGCCCCCCTGGATCTCACCGACCTCACCCGGGAGGTCTTCGAGGAATCCAAGATGATCGACCCCGACCATGTATGGCTTCTGGAGGCGGCGGAACCCATTGCCTACACGGCGGATCGGGATATGCTCAAGCAGGCCATGCGCATTCTGGCAGACAACGCCGCCAAGTATACTCCCACCGGCGGCGAAATCCGGCTGCGCGCTGCACGGGGCGAGGAGGGCGAGGTGCGAATTGCCGTGCAGGACACCGGCATGGGCATCCGCGCCGAGGACGCGCCCCATGTCTTCCAGCGGTTTTACCGTGCCGATCCCGCCCGGAGCCGCCAGAGCGGCGGCGCGGGACTGGGGCTTTCCATCGCCAGCTGGATCCTCTCCCAGCACGGCGGCTTCCTGGAGGTCTACAGCTGGGAGGGCGTGGGCAGCCGCTTCACCATGGTGCTGCCAAAAGAGGATAAATAAAAAGAGACTGTCAAAAAACCTCGCTGAACCTTACGGGACAGAGTAGCGGGGAGTGTGTGCGGGGGCAAAAAGCCCCCTGTGCGTTCAATCAACCAGGCTTTTGAAACGTTTTTGAACGTTTCAAAAGCCGCACAGCGGGGCGAAAATACTTTTTCGACACGCTGAAAAAATCCGAAATCCATATGGATTTCGGATTTTTTCGCGGAAATAGGTTAGCGCATGTTCTGGGTTTTGGAATCCTTGGCATCGCGGCAGTTCTGGGTGCCGTTCTGCATGCCGTTCTGAGAGCCGGTCTTGTTGGTCTTGGTGTTCTGGGTCTTGTTCTGAGAGCCGGTCTGATTGTTCATGCTGTTGTTCATCGTTTCTACCTCCAAGGGCGTTCATTGCGGTGCCCACAGTCCTAGTATGGCCAGACAATGGCGTTTGATACAGGAAAACCGTGGCAAAATCACTTGTCCTTGGGCTTAAAAAACAGCGCCGCCAACGTGCCGAAGACCATGGCCGCGGTGACGCCGCCGGCGGCGGCCTTGAATCCGCCGGTGAAGGCGCCCAGCAGCCCGTCCTGGGCAACAGCCTCCTTTACGCCCTTGGCCAGGGTATTGCCAAAGCCTGTGAGGGGAATGGTGGCGCCGGCGCCGGCGAAGTCCACCAATTTCTCGTATACGCCGGCAGCGCCCAGCACCACGCCCGTCACCACATAGAGCACCAAAATCCGGGCAGGGGTGAGCTTGGTCTTGTCGATGAGAATTTGTCCCAGGGCGCAGAGCAGGCCGCCCACAAGAAATGCTTTGAGTAGCTCCATTTCCTACCTCCTCTCTGTGCCCAGGGATACAGCGTGGCAGATCCCGGGAATGGACTCTCCCTGCTGGGTGGTGAGGGGAGAGAGGAGCGCCCCGGTGCCGCAGAAGAGGATGTGGCGGAGCTTTCCCTTCAAAAGACGGTTCATCAGGTAGCCGCACAGCACCACGCTGCCGCAGCCACAGCCGGAGCCGCCGGCGTGAACGTCCTGCTTTTGAAGGTCATAGATCATGGTGCCGCAGTCGTCGTAGACGCCGCCGATGCCCACGCCGTCCCGGCGGAAGAGATCCAGCAAAATTTCCTTGCCCAACGCGCCCAGGTCG
This sequence comes from Candidatus Avoscillospira stercoripullorum, assembly GCA_018712905.1. Taxonomy (GTDB): domain Bacteria; phylum Bacillota; class Clostridia; order Oscillospirales; family Oscillospiraceae; genus Avoscillospira; species Avoscillospira stercoripullorum. Next base: position 6,454 of record DVGD01000236.1, read on the forward strand.
CCGGTGACCAGGAGGTCAAAGTCATTGGGGCTCAGGTGGAGGTCGTCGAAGTGGGCGCGGATGGTGTGGTAGGCCGCCGGCGCCATGGCCGCGCCCATGTTGGCCGCGTCCTTGATGCCGAAATCCACCACGGTGCCCATGGTGGCGGCGTTGAGTACCACATTTCCCTCCCGTTGCCCCAGAAGCACGCAGCCCGCCCCGGTGACGGTCCACTGGGCGGTGGGCGTGCGCAGGCCGCCGTAGCCCAGGGGGAAGCGGTACTGCCGCTCGGCGGTGGCGAAGTGGGACGAGCTCATGGCCGCGGCCACCTGGGCATAGCCGCTGTTGACGGCTACCCCTGCCAGGAGCAGCGCCTCGGCCATGGTGGAGCAGGCGCCGTAGAGTCCCAAAAAGGGGATGTCGGTGTCCCGGACGGCGAAGCTGGAGCTCACGCACTGGTTGAGAAGATCGCCGCTCAGCAGGACGTCGATGTCCTCATCCCGGATTCCGGCCTTGCTCTTGGCCGTCTCCAGTGCCAGCGCCTGCATTTTGCTCTCTGCCTTTTCCCAGGTGCGCTGGCGAAAGCGCGTGTCCCGGGATAGCTCGTCAAAGTAGGCGTGCAGAGGGCCTTCCAGCTCTTTTTTGCCGCCGATGGCGGCGGTGGAGAGGATGGCGGGGTGCCGGTCAAAGACGATGCTCTGCCGCCCCCGGCGTAACATAGCCATAGTATCGCTCCTTTTCCGGTAGTATGGCTGATTTTCTAAGAAATATCAAAAGGTTGTAAGTTTGCCCGTGCTGTGGTACAATCGGTGCAAATGAGGTGATGGATTGAAAATCGGAACGATGCGTGTGCCGGGCAATACGGTGCTGGCACCCATGGCCGGGGTGACGGATCTGGCCTTTCGCACGGTGTGCGCGGAGCTGGGCGCGGCGGTGACGGTGACGGAGATGGTCTCCTCCCGGGCGCTGGTCTATCAGGATAAGAAGAGTATTGGACTTCTCAAAAAAACGCCCCTGGGCATCTGCGGGGCGCAGATTTTCGGCAACGACCCGGGGATGATGGCCGAGGCCGCCGTGCTGGCGCTGGGACACTCGGGCTGTGATTTTATTGACATCAACATGGGCTGCCCCATGCCGAAGATCGTCAACAACGGCGACGGCAGCGCCCTGATGAAAAACCCCGCCCTGGCTGGGCAGATCGTCCGGGCGGTGGTGGACGCGGTGGACGTGCCGGTGACGGTGAAAACCCGCATCGGATGGGATCGCGGCAGCATCAACGTGGTGGAGCTGGCCAAGATTCTGGAGGACAGCGGCGCGGCAGCCATCGCCGTCCATGGCCGCACCCGCTCTATGCTCTACTCCGGCGTGGCCGATTGGGACACCATTCGCGCCGTGAAGGAGGCCGTGTCCATCCCTGTGGTGGCCAACGGCGACATTTTTGACGGCGCGGCGGCGGTGCGGTGCCGCAAGCGCACCGGCGCCGATCTCTTCATGGTGGGACGCGCCGCCTTTGGAGACCCCTGGATCTTCCAGCGGACGGAGGCGGCGCTCAACGGGCTGGAGGAGCCGGCGCGGCCGCCCCTTCGAGAGCGGGTGGAGCTGGCGGTGCGCCAGTTTGACCTGGCGCGGGCGGACAAGGGCGAGCACATCGCCTGCCTGGAGGCACGCAAGCACTTTGCCTGGTATCTCAAGGGCGTCGCCCACAGCGGCTATTATAAAGCGCAGATTTCGGAGATCTCCACCATGGAGGACATTGCCCGCATTGCAGCGGGAATCATCAGAGATTTGAGGTGAGGCCATGGAACAAGAGATGGCGCTGATTCGCCGGGTGCAAGCCGGCGACCAGGATGCCTTTGCCAAGCTGCTGGAGACCTATGAAAAATCGGTCTATAACCTCTGCCTAAGAATGACCGGCAACCGGGAGGACGCGGCGGATCTCACCCAGGAGGCCTTTTTGAAGGTCTGGCGGGGGGCGGCACAGTACCAGTTTGAGTCGAGCTTTTCCACCTGGCTCTACCGGCTCACCAGTAACGTCTGCATTGATTTTCTCCGTAGCAAAAAGCGCCGCCAGACCGTGTCTCTCACCGTGGAGGAGGAGCAGGACGGTACCCAGGAGCTGGAAATTCCAGATACCGCGCCCCTGCCCGAGGAGCAGGTACTCCACAGCGAGACCAAGCGGGAGATCGCTGCGGCCATGGAGGCGCTGGAGGAGGACTTCCGGCTGATTCTCACCTTGCGATTGGTGGAAAACCTCTCCTATGAGCAGATTGCCGACGCCATGGATCTCAAGGTGGGCACGGTGAAGTCCCGCCTGGCGCGGGCGCGAATCAAGCTCAAAAATATTCTGGCGAAAAACGGGAACATTTTTTCGTCTTCTCCGTCCAACCTAGAAGAAAGGGGGGGTGGAGCCTGATGACATGTGAAGATGCGCTGGTGCTGCTCAGCGGCCATTTGGATGGCGAAAACAGCGAGGAAGAGGAGGCGCAGCTCTCCGCCCACCTGCGCCAATGCCCCAATTGCCGGGAACTGCTGGCAGCCTTCCAGGCGGCGGATCAGGGGATTTTGTCCCTGGAGGAGGAGCCGCCCCAGACACTGCGGCAAGAGATTTTGGATGCCGCTTACAAGGAGCCGCGGCAAAAGCGCCGCGTCCGCGCCACCCGCTGGGCGCTGCCCGTTGCAGCCGCGGCGGTGCTGGCCATATTCTTTGGCACGAAGTTTTTGCCCATGCCGGGACTTCAAAGTACGGATACCGCTGCCGTAAGCTATGACGCGGCCACCCCGCGGGCAGTGGCGGAGGACAGCGTGGACACTGCCAGCACGGAGGCAGCGCAGCCAGAGACTTCCGAGGCGGAGCCTGATTTTGCGGCGGATATGGCCGATACAGCCGTGCCCAACGCCTTCCTCGCCGAGGCGCCGGCGGAAGCGGCGCAGTCTCCGGCGGAAGTCGCCCAGGCGCTGGCGGAGGAACGCGGCGCGGCGGTGCTGGTCCTCGAGACCATGGACGATGCGCTGGAGGCGCTACCCGCGAAGGCATACGGCGGCATGACGGTGATTACCCTGCCCGATGCCCAAGCGCTCTCGGCGCTGCAAGAAGCCCATCCGGAGGCCACGCTGGTGGAGCCCACCGGAGGCACAGCCACAGCCTACCTGGCGCTGATTGAAGCGCCTTAGCCTGAACAGCAAAGAACCCCCAAGCGATTGCGCTTGGGGGTTCTTTGCTGTTGGGGTCGATCCCTGCGGGAACAGCGTCAGAGCACATTCGGCAGTTCGGCAAGGGTGCTGTGGGAAAAATCGTCCAGGTTGAGGTCGTGGGGGATGAGGCAGTCGGTGACGATATGTACCGGGATCCCGGCGCCTCTGGCCGCCGCGCCGTCCTCCTGGAGGTCGTTGCCCACCACCAGGCATTCCTCGCCCTTAAGGCCGAACCGCTGGAGCACCTCGGTGAAATACCGGGGATTGGGCTTACAGAAGGTGCATTCGGCGTAGGTAGTCACATAGTCAAAGTCCTGGGGCGTGAGGCCGATCCAGCTGAGCCTGCTTTCCACAGCGCTCAGGGGATAGAGGGGATTGGTGGCGAGGATCACCCGCTCCGCTCTTTGTTTGGCCAGTGTCACCAGCTCCCGGGCGGCGGGATTTTCCCCGGTGATGGCGCGCACTTCATGGAAAGTGGTGCGGTAGAAGGTATCAAAGTCTCCGGCAGTGACGCGCATGTCCTGCCCCATGGCCTGGGAGAAGGCGTCCCAGAACCGCGTTTCGTTGGGTCTGGAGCCGTCGTTGCCCATCATGGCCATGACGCCGTGCCAGACGCCGCTGATCACGGCCTGGGCGGGAAATTGGGGCAGCTGCTGGCCGAGCAGGTGGAGATAGGTTTTTGTATAGACCTCCAGATCCATGGGCAAAAGCGTACCGTCCAGATCGAAGAGGATTGCAGAGCGCTTGTTCAATGGGATCCCATCCTTTCTGAGCCGATTATACAGAACAATATTTGATCTGTCAAAGAAATACGATAAATTTACAAAAAAGTAACATCTGCCTATAGAATCCAATTGAAAAAATTGTCACATAGAGGTATGATATTCTTAATACTTAGCGTACGGCGGAGGAATTTCAGTGAATCATTCTCAAAATCTCACTTTGGGGATCGACATCGGCTCCACCACCGCCAAAGCGGTGCTGCTGGAGGGCGATACGATCCTCTTTCAAACGTATGAGCGGCATTTTTCCCAGGTGCGCGCCAAAACCCTGGAGATTCTCGACGAAATGCGGCCACTTCTCGGCGACCGCGACATGTCGGTGGCCATCTCCGGCTCCGCCGGTCTCGGCATGGCCGAGGCAGCGGGGGTTCCCTTTGTCCAGGAGGTCTATGCCACCGGCGAGGTGGTGCGCCGCATGGCGCCGGACACCGGCACGGTCATCGAGCTGGGCGGCGAGGATGCCAAGGTGATCTTCTTCAAGGGCGGCGTGGACGAGCGGATGAACGGCAGCTGTGCCGGCGGCACCGGCGCGTTCATCGACCAGATGGCCGTCCTCCTCGACATGAGCGTGGAGGAGATGGACAAGGCCAGCCTCACCCATTCGAGAATCTACCCCATTGCCTCGAGGTGCGGCGTCTTTGCCAAGACTGACATTCAGCCCTTGCTGAACCAGGGCGCCAGCAAGGCCGACGTGGCGGCGTCTATTTACCAGGCCGTGGTCAACCAGACCATCACCGGCCTTGCCCAGGGGCGGAAGATTGAGCCCAAGGTGATGTTCCTGGGCGGCCCGCTCTACTTCTGCAAGGGGCTCCGCCAGCGCTTCCGCGAGACCCTCAAGCTGGACGATGAGACGGCGGTCTTCCCCGAGTACGGCCGCTTTGCCGTGGCCATGGGCGCAGCGCTCTATGGCCGGGACAGCGGCGGCACCTATACCTATGAGACGCTCCGGGAGGCATTGAGCCGGGACAGCGCCTCGCTCCACCTCACCCGGGAGCGGCTCAAGCCTCTCTTTGCCAATCAGGCGGAGTACGAGGCCTTCCGTGCCCGCCATGCCGCCGCCACGGTGGAGACCCGGGATCTTGCCAGCTATACGGGCAAGGCCTGGCTGGGCATTGACTGCGGCTCCACCACCACCAAGCTCACCTTGATCTCCGAGGATCGGAAAATCCTCTATAGCTACTATAGCGCCAACAAGGGCAATCCCGTAGAACTGGTGCGCGGGCAGCTGGAGGAGCTCTACCGCCGCTGCGGCGGCCGGGTGACCATCTGCGGCAGCGCCTGCACCGGCTACGGCGAGGAGCTCATCAAGCACGCCTTCGGCGTGGACGAGGGCATCGTGGAGACCATCGCCCACTTCACCGCTGCCAAATACTTTGAGCCGGATGTGGACTTTATTCTCGACATCGGCGGTCAGGACATCAAGTGTTTCCAGATCCGAAACGGCGCCATCGACTCCATTTTGCTCAACGAGGCCTGCTCCTCGGGCTGTGGCTCGTTTATTGAGACCTTTGCCCGTTCCATGAGCTATTCGGTGGCCGAATTTGCCGAGAAGGGACTCAAGAGCACCGCGCCGGTGAACCTGGGCAGCCGCTGCACCGTGTTTATGAACTCCTCGGTGAAGCAGTCCCAGAAGGAAGGCGCCACGGTGGCGGACATCTCCGCGGGACTCTCCATCTCCGTGGTGAAAAATGCCATCTACAAGGTCATCCGCGCCAGCTCTCCCCAGGAGCTGGGCGAAAAAATCGTGGTGCAGGGCGGCACGTTCTTAAACGACGCCGTGCTCCGCGCCTTTGAGCAGGAGCTGGGCGCGCCGGTGATCCGTCCTGCCATCGCCGGTCTCATGGGCGCCTACGGCGCGGCGCTCCACGC
>DVGD01000037.1 GCA_018712905.1 Candidatus Avoscillospira stercoripullorum
ATTGAGTACCAGGACGACCCCTGCACCACCGTGTATGTGAAGTTCCCCATGCACGACGATCAGGGTAAGCTCTCCCACATCGACTTGAGCCGGCTCTTCTTCGTCATCTGGACGACCACCATCTGGACCCTGCCCGGCAACCTGGCCATCGCCCTCCACCCCAGCGAGAGCTACGCCCTGGTGAAGGTTCCCTCGGGCGAAATCTACGTCATGGCCGAAGCCCTGACGGAGAAGGTCATGAACGTTGCGGGCATCGAGGGCTACGAGATCCTCGAGACCCATCCCGGCGCGTTCTTTGAGAACATGCTGGCCGACCATCCGTTCCTCCCCAAGACCTCCCGGCTGGTGCTGGCCGACTATGTCACCATGGACTCCGGTACCGGCTGCGTCCACACCGCCCCGGGCTTCGGCGCCGACGACTACCAGACCTGCCTCCGGTACGGCATGGACATGGTGGTACCCGTGGACGACCAGGGTCGCCACACCGACTACGCCGGCAAGTATGCCGGTCTCAAGACCGAGGAGAGTAATCCCATCATCCTGAAGGACATGCAGGAATCCGGCATGCTCCTGGCCAAGGAAGAAATCGTCCACTCCTATCCCCACTGCTGGCGCTGCAAAGGCCCCATCATCTTCCGCGCCACGCCCCAGTGGTTCTGCTCCGTGGACGCTTTCAAGGACGAGGCTGTGGCCGCCTGCGACCACGTGCGCTGGCTCCCCGCCTGGGGCAAGGATCGCATGATCGCCATGATCCGCGAAAGAAGCGACTGGTGCATCTCCCGTCAGCGGCGGTGGGGTCTCCCCATCCCGGTGTTCTACTGCAAGGACTGCGGCAAGCCCATCTGCGACGAGAAGACCATCCAGGCCGTCTCCGACCTCTTCGCCGCCAAGGGCTCCAACGCCTGGTATGAGCTCTCCGCCGAAGAGATCCTCCCCGACGGCTACACCTGCCCCCACTGCGGCGGAAAGTCCGGCTTTACCAAGGAGGAGGACACCCTGGACGGCTGGTTTGACTCCGGCTCCTCCCACTTCGCGTCCATGAAGCGCGACCAGGGCTTCTGGCCTGCCGACATGTACCTGGAGGGTCTCGATCAGTACCGCGGCTGGTTCCAGTCGAGCCTCCTCACCTCCGTGGGCGCTCTTTCTCAGGGCGCGCCCTTTAAAGAGTGCGTCACCCACGGCTGGACGGTGGACGGCGAGGGCAAGGCCATGCACAAGTCCCTGGGCAACGGCGTCGATCCCCAGGACATCTTTAAAAAGTACGGCGCGGATCTTCTGAGATTGTGGGCTGCCTCGGCGGACTACCATGTGGATGTGCGCTGCTCGGACAACATCTTCAAGCAGCTGAGCCAGAACTATTTGAAGTTCCGCAACACCGCCAAGTACTGCCTGGACAACCTGGTGGACTTTGACCCCAACACCCTGGTGGCGCCCGCCGACATGCTGGAGCTCGACCGCTGGGCGGTGACCTGTCTCAATTCCCTCATGGAAAAGGTGGAGCAGGCATACCAGAATTACGAGTTCCACGTCATCACCCACGCCGTCAACGACTTCTGCGTGGTGACCCTCTCGGCGCGGTATCTCGACATCATCAAGGATCGCCTCTACTGCGACGGCAAGGACTCCCTGCCCCGCCGCTCTGCCCAGACCGCCCTGTTCCTGATCCTCAGCGCCATGACCAAGCTTTTCGCGCCCATCCTCTGCTTCACCTGCGACGAGATCTGGCAGGTGATGCCCCACCGCAGCGAGGACGACGGCCGGAACGTCCTTCTCAACGAGATGGACAAGCCCTTCACCGCCTACGCCCTGGATGAGGCCGCCATGGAGAAGTACGACGTGCTCTTCGCCCTCCGCTCCGACGTCAACGGCGCGCTGGAGGCCGCCCGGAACGAAAAGCGCATCGGCAAGGCGCTGGAAGCCCATGTGACCCTGGCCGCTTCCGACGATTCTTCCAAGGAAGCCCTGGCGAAGGTCAATGGCCTCAACCTGGCGGAGCTGTTCTTAGTCTCCTCCGTGGAGGTGGCGGAGAGTGCCCAGGGCGTCCAGGGTACCGCCTACCCCGGCCTCACCGTGGCCGTGGAGGAAGCCAGAGGCACCAAGTGCCCCCGGTGCTGGATGCACTCCACCGAGGCAAACGCGGAAGGGCTCTGCCCCCGCTGCGCCGCAGTGATGAAGACCATCGAGGTGGAGCTGTAAGCCGTTTAAAAAAGATTTAATAATTGACCTCTAAGTTTTTTAATATCCCCTTGGTAGGATAAATTTGCAAGAAGCAATTCACTTTTTCATTTCCCCCTCTCTTTTTTATAAAAAACACCGCAGGTCTGGTCAACCTGCGGTGCTTTTTTATGGTAGGGTGCGGTGCACCACCGACCTCGGTGTAGGGGCGCATTGTATATGCGCCCGGGTAGGCACCTTAAAAATTGCTACTGCCACGGGCGGATATTTAATCCGCCCCTACAGGGTGCGGTGCACCACCGGCGTTGGTGTAGGGGCGCATTGTATATGCGCCCGGGTAGGCACCTAAAAATTGCCACTGCCACGGGCGGATATTTAATCCGCCCCTACAGGGTGCGGTGTGTAGGGGTCGATCGCGGGCGGCTGGTAGCCGCCCCTACAGGGTGCGGTGCGTGGGGCGCAGGAGCACCCAGCTCTGGGTCAGGAGGTAGAGGAGGGCGCCGCCGGTGATGGCCACGTCCCGGGGCTCGGCGCCGGCCATGGCCGCCGCCGTGAAGAAGATGCCGCCCAGGGTGAAAAACGCCGTGAGCCGCCGTCTGCCCCGGTCAAAGGCGAAGGCGCCCAGCTCCAGCATGGCGCAAAGGGCGAAAATCAGCGCCAGAAGGCTATAGCAGTAGTCGAGAATCACGGGATCCCGGCTCCACACCCGGAAATCCCGCACCAGCCGCACGCCCCAGCAGATCACCGGCAGAAAGTAGATGGCCGCGTGGGGCTTCTTGCCCCGGTAGCTGCAGGCGGCCTGGACGATCCACGAGACCGCCGCCAGAATTCCCAGCACTGCCAGTCCCCGGTCAAACTCCCGGGCGGGAGAGAGGAACATGGCCGCTGAACCGCCGGTGAGCGCCAGGGCAGCGGAGCACAGACCGGCGGCCTGGACGGGCGAACGGCTCAAAATGGCGGTGTGCTTCTTCCGCCGGCTAAGAAACAGGGCATAGACCGCCAGAAGCACCACCACCGCCACGGTGAAATAGGTGAAAAAGCTGCCGCCGCTCTGAAGCTGCCGCTGCCGCAGCCAGTAGGCCGCCACTGCAAAAATCCCCGTGGCCGCCTGCGCCACCGGACGTGTAATTCTCTCTTCCATGGGTTCCCGCTCCTTCTATGTTCTACCGGCTAGTATACCACACTCCGCCGCTGTTGGAAAGAAGTTTCCGCCTAGGCGGCGTTTTTGAGATACCAGGCGATGAGAAGATCCGCCACCTTGCCGTAGGACTGCACCCCCGCCTCCTCGTCGAAGGCCTTCAAGTAGGCGTCGTTCACCTGCTGCGCCACGTCCTGCACCGTGCCCTCGTAGGGCTCGTAGTGGGCGTTCGCCCGGCGGCAGTCGGCGCGGAGGGTCTCGGACAT
>DVGD01000038.1 GCA_018712905.1 Candidatus Avoscillospira stercoripullorum
AGGAACATGGCGCCCGGCAGCACCGGCGCGCCGTAGGTGACAATCTTCGCGCCGCTTGTTTTGATGGCGCCGGGGGTGTTGTCGTCGGGATCCACGCTCATGCCGCCGGTGCACAGCACCAGATCCACCCCGGCTTTGCGCACCTTTTCAATGGCGGCGACAATGTTGTCCATGCCGTCGTCGGAGAGCTCGTGGACGGTCATCTCCATCCCGTAGGCGCGGAGCTTGTCCACAATCACCGGCGTAAAGGTGTCCTGGATGCGGCCGTGGAAGACCTCGCTGCCGGTGGTGACCACGCCCACGGTCTTGCGGCGGTAGGGAAGTACCTCCAAAAGGGGCTTGTCTCCGGCAGCTTCCCGCGCCGCCTGGAGCTTTTTCTCCCGGATCACCAGCGGGATGACCCGGGTGCCGCAGAGCTTGTCGCCAGCCTTCACGGGGGTGTTGGAATGGCGGGTGGCGATCATCAATTCCTCGATCATGTTCACCGCGGTCAGGCGGGCTGTGTCCACCCGGAAGAGGCCGTCGCAGGTGGCGGTAAGTTCAATTTTGCCTTCCTTGACCTCGCTGCGCGCCATGTTTTCTCCAAAGCACAGTGCGCAAAGCGCCTCCGCGCCGTCATTTTCATGGAGCATGCCCGGCTCCATCTCCCAGACGTAGAGATGCTCCTTGCCCATGGAGAGGAGCATGGGGATGTCCTCCTCGGTGACCACATGTCCCTTACGAAACTGTGGGCCTTTGAATTCTCCGCGGACAATGCGGGTGAGGTCGTGGCAGAGCACGTGTCCCACGGCCTCCTGTACGGGAATGAGCTTCATTTCGGTTCCTCCTGTCCCGGGGCATCGAAGACCCCGCTTTTGCCGCCCTCCTTGTGGAGCAGGCGGATGTCGGTGATGACCATGTCCCGCTGGACGGCCTTGCACATGTCATATACCGTGAGCGCCGCCGCCGACGCGGCGGTGAGTGCCTCCATCTCCACGCCGGTCTCTCCGGTGCAGCGCACCGTGGCCTCGATTTGGAGGGTGGAATCCGCCCAGGAAAAGGCGATGTCCACGCCGGTGAGCAGCAGCGGGTGGCACATGGGGATGAGGTCGCTGGTCTTCTTGGCGGCCATGATGCCCGCCACCTGGGCGACAGCCAGTACGTCGCCCTTTTTGATTCCGCCGCCGAGGATCTGCGTCTTGGTCTCCGGGCGCATGTGCACGGCGGCGCCGGCGCGGGCGATGCGAAGGGTCTTGGCCTTGTCCGTCACATCCACCATTCTGGCGCGCCCCTGGTCGTTGAAATGGGTCAGTTCCATGTTGCCTCCTGTTTTTTTCTTATTGTACCGTGGCTGCGCACCCAATGCAAGGCTGCGATTTCGGCGATGCCGAAATTTATGTCGGAATTACCGTAATTCTCTTGACAGAATAACGGGCGGTCGGCTATGCTGGAACAAAGGAGGCGGGGTCGATGTCCGAACAACCCATGATTCAATCCGTGGCCAAGGCCATGCACCTGTTGGAGCTTCTCTCCCAGGCGCGAAGTCCATTGACCTTAACCGAGCTGCACCTTCGCACCGGCTGGCCGAGAAGCACCATTTTCGGCCTTTTGAGCACCATGCGGGAGTACCGGGTGGTGTCCCAGTGGCCGGACGGGCGGTATGCCCTGGGACTTCGGCTCTTTGAGTTTGGATGCAGCGTCAGCAGCGTCTGGGATATCTCCGCGGTGGCAGAGCCCTATCTCCAGCGCTTGGCCGCCCGGAACGAGGGCACGGCGGTGCTCTCGGTCTACGACGGCGGCCAGGTCATGGCCTTGGCGCAGGCCGAGAGCCGGGCGGGGATGCGGGTGGTGGTGGAGATCGGCATGGAGCTGCCCCTCCACGCCACGTCCCAGGGCAAGCTCTTCCTCTCGGCCATGCGCCCGGCTGCCGTGCAGAAGCGCCTGGAGGAGAAGCCCATGGCGCTCTATACGCCCCACACCATCCAGGACATGGAGCAGCTGGAGCAGGAGCTTTCCGCCATCCGCGCCCAGGGCTACGCCGTGGAGGATGGGGAGTATAAAATCGGCCTTCGGTCGGTGTCGGCGCCCATCTACGCCTCCGACGGCCAAATGCGCTATGCGTTAAGCCTGGTGGGCATGTTCCGCCGGGTGAGCTCCCGGGAGTTCTTACAGGCCACCCAGGACGCCGTGGCTGCTGCGGCGCAGATTTCTTCCGCCCTGGGCTTTCGCGGGACACAAAAACCCCTTGACAAAAACGTATGATTGTATTAGTATATTAGTACAATAAGAAAGGAGGCTGGACATGGACTGGAGCATCGACAGTGCGCGTCCCATCTGGATTCAGCTCTGCGAACAGCTGACGCGGCGGATTGTCTCGGGGCAGTACCCCATGGGAGCCCGGCTTCCCTCGGTGCGGGAGCTGGCCGAGGAGGCCGGCGTCAATCCCAACACCATGCAGCGCGCCCTGGCGCACCTGGAGGATCAGGGGCTGGCCGTGGGCAAGGGCACCCAGGGCAGAAGCGTCACCGAGGACGAGGAAAAAATCCGCGCCGTCCGCCTGGAGCTTGCCCGGGAGAGTCGGGCGCGCTATGTGAGCGACCTCAAGGCGCTGGGCGTTACCCCGGAGGAGGCCGCCAAACTATTCGAGGAAGGAGACTAACCATGGAAGAGACGTTGATTGCCTGTGAACATCTCACCAAGCGCTTTGGCCTCAAGGCCGCGCTGGATGACGTCAACCTCACCATCGGCCGCGGCCGGATTGTGGGTCTCTTAGGACCCAATGGCAGCGGCAAAACCACTTGGATCAAGATTCTCTGCGGGCTGTTGCAGCCCTCGTCGGGGCAGGTGCTCATTGCGGGCAACGCGCCGGGGCGGGAGAGCAAATCCATCATCAGCTATCTGCCCGACCGGATGTACTTTGCCGATTGGATGGTGGCCGGGGATCTCATGGACTATTTTGAGGACTTTTACGCCGATTTCGACCGGGGCAAGGCCGAGCGCATGTGCGCGTCCCTGGGGATCCAGAAGCAAGATCGCATCAAGACCATGTCCAAGGGCACCAAGGAGAAGCTCCAATTGGCGCTGGTCATGTGCCGCCAGGCGCAGATTTATCTCCTGGATGAGCCCATCGCCGGCGTGGATCCGGCGGCGCGGGACTTTATTCTCGAGACCATTCTCCGCAACTATAACCCCAACGGTACGGTGATTATCTCCACCCACCTGATCTCCGATGTGGAGAAGGTGCTCGACGAGGTGATCTTCCTCCGGGAGGGCAAGATCGTCCGCCACGACAGCGTGGACAACATCCGCGAGACCGAGGGCAAGAGCGTCGATGAGCTCTTCCGCGAGGTCTTCCGCGCCACATCCTATTTTCCGGAAGGAGGGGAGCAGCCTTGGGAAAGATCATGAAATATGAGTTCCGCTCCATGTTCCGCCTGTTTATTCCGCTGTGGCTTGGGATCTTGGTGCTCTCAGTGGTCAACCGCTTTACCACCAACCTCCAATTCGGCAACGACAAGCTCTTGAACTTCTTTGTAGGCCTTGCGCTGTTCCTCTATGTGGTAGGCATCATTGCCGTCATCATCGTGGCCTATATCTTCATTGTCCTGCGCTTTTACAAGGGACTTTTGAAGGACGAGGGCTACCTCACCATGACCCTGCCGGTGTCTCTCGACAGCATCCTCTGGGGCAAGGCCTTGGCTGCGTGGATCCTCATGGTGCTCACTACCCTGGTGTGCCTGGTGTCGGCGGGAATTTTGCTCCTGGCCAATGTCAATTTGCGGGACTTAGCGGCGGTATGGGAGCAGACGGTGACCTATTTCGGCTCTGTGCAGACGGCGCTGCTGACGGCACAGATCATCCTTACCGCACTGCTCAGCACCCTTTACAGCATCCTGATGCCCTACCTGGCCATGGCCATCGGCCATTTGGCGCAGAAGCACCGGGTGGGCGCGTCGGTGCTGGCCTATGTGATCATCGCCACGGTGCTCTCCACGGTGTATAACACCTTCCTCACTCCGGCGCTTTTGGACTTCCTGGTGGGATACCAGATTCCGGTGCTCTCGCCGGAGGCGCTGGCCGGCATGATCTCCCGGGGACTGTGGATCTATCTCCTGGTGATCGTGGTGAGCTGCGTGATCTTCTACATCCCCACCCGCGTGATCCTCTCGAAAAAGCTCAATCTGGAATAACGGCAACACCCCCTGTGGACTTTCGCCCACAGGGGGTAATTTGTGTCTGTAGGGGTCGATCTCTGATCGACCCGCGAGCGGGGATAAACCCCGCCCCTACAAAAAGGCGTGCCCCTACGGGGTGCAGCGGAACAATCCACCGCGCCGTAGGGCGGCATGCCCTCATGCCGCCGCCGGCACCAGGCTGCGGTTCTGGCAGTTTATCCCCGCGCCACGTTGATGACCGTCCAATCCCAGTTGCTGTAGCCCGCGTCGGGGATGCCGGTGTCCACCAGCTCCAGCCC
>DVGD01000237.1 GCA_018712905.1 Candidatus Avoscillospira stercoripullorum
CCCTCGGTGCCGTCGGCGCCGTTGTTGCCGTAGCCCTTCAAGACCTTGCCCATGGGCTTGACGCCGCTTCCCAGGTACGTCTTGCCCGAGTGGTTCTCAAAGCCCACCACATTGACGCCCAGCTCGTCGCAGGTGAAGGCGTAGTTGCCGATCATCCGGTCGGGGCTTCCCTCGGTGTAGAGATCCAGCGCGCCGGTGAAGTCGCACTGCTGGCCGTCCCAGGTCTTATAGTAGGCGCCCAGCATCTGATAACCGCCGCAAATGGCCAGCACCGGGATGCCGTCCTCGATGGCGGCCTTCAATTCCGCAGTCTTGCCAGCGGCCAAGTCGGGCAGAAGCACCTCCTGCTCAAAGTCCTGGCCGCCGCCGATGAAGAAGAGGTCAAAGTCCGACGCCTGGAGAGGTTCGCCCACCGACACGCCGGTGGTGGTAACGTCGATCCCGCGCCAGGTAAGGCGCTTTTCCATGCAGATGATATTGCCCCGGTCGCCGTAGAGGTTCAGGATGTCCGGGTAGAGGTGACAGAGTTTCAGTTCCATATGCCCCTCCTATTCCCAGAAGGCTTTAAAGCCGTAGTTCTTGCTGATGGTGCCCCGCAGCTCCAGCATGGCGGTGTAGGTGGGCATGATATACACCGGCTTGTCCTGCGCCGTGAGGGATTCCACCAATTGGCCATAGTCCCGGATGACCTCGATCTTCTCCTCGGGCATGCCGGCATACTTGAAGCGCATGGCCATATCGTCGGCGCGGATGCCGGAGACCACGATCCGCTCAAGCTGCTCCATGGCGATGAGCCGCTCGAAGTCCACGTCCCAGATCCAGCTCACATCCTTGCCGTCCTGGGCGCGGTCGTTGAGGCAGGCTACGAAAACAAAGGGCTCGGTGGTGTCGGTGAGGAAGTTCAAGACCTGGTTGCACCCGGCGGGATTCTTGATGAGAATCATCCGCAGGGAGGTGCCGTGGATCTCAAACTGCTCCATCCGGCCGAATCCGCAGGAGAACCGCCCCAGAGAGGCCGCCGTCTTTTCCGGGGCAAAGCCCAAAGCCTTCCCCACGGCCATGGCGGTGGCGGCGTTATAGATATTGTAGCCGCCGGGGAGGTTGATGGTGGCCGGGATCATCTTCCCATCCTGGGTAAACTCCACCTGGGAGCACTTGGTATCCGAGGAGATGACCTTGGAGACGCTCACCTGGGTGGCCGGGCGGGCATAGCCGCAGTTGGGGCAGCGGTAGCCGCCCAGGTGGCCGTAGGTCACGTAGTCGTAGACGTAGGCGTGCTTACACTTGAGGCAGTAGGGCGCGTCGGAGAGCTCGGCCACCCGGGTCTGGTAGATGGGCGTGTCCACGCCGTAGTAGATCACCGGGTTGGGGCGCCCCTCGCCCAGGGAGCCGGAGAGGGAATCGTCGGCATTGAGGCAGAGCACAGCATTTTCACAGTGGCTGATGCCAATTCGGATATTGTCCAGGGTGTGGCTCACCTCGCCGTAGCGATCCAGCTGATCGCGGAAGACGTTGGTCACCGCCACCACCTTGGCGTCCACATACTTGCTGATGGCCTTGAAAGCCGCTTCATCGGCTTCAATGAGGGCATAGTCGTACTTGCACTTGCCGGTGAGGCTTGCGTGCATGGCAAACTCCGCGGTGACGCCGCTGAGGAGATTCGCGCCGGATTTGTTGGCAAAGTAAGAGATTCCAGCGTCGGCCAGCACCTGCTCGATCATTCTCGAGGTGGTGGTCTTTCCGTTGGTGCCCGTGACGATCACCGTCGTCACGTTCTTTGCCAGCACGCCCAGCACGTCGGGACAGAGCTTCAAGGCCACGCGGCCGGGGAAGTCTGTCCCGCCTCTGCCCAGCAGCCGAATCAGCCGGCGGGAGAGTTTGCAGGCGAGAATGGAAATGGTAGCTCGTAATTTCATACGGTAGTTATACCACATTTTTCCCCCCGGTACAACTGCGCCGGCGGAGAAAAAATGCGCTTTTGGGCTTGTGAAGCCGCTCGAATTCTGGTATACTGGTTTCGGTCGCCTGATTATGGTAACCAATTTCCCCAAGGAGGGCATGCAATGAAGTTCATTTCCTGGAATGTCAACGGCCTGCGCGCCTGCCTCACCAAGGGCTTCCTGGACTTTTTTCAGGCAGCCGACGCGGACTTCTTCTGCCTGCAAGAAACGAAGCTCCAGCCAGGACAGGTGGACTTGCCCCTGCCCGGCTACGAGCAGTACTGGAGCTATGCCGAGAAAAAGGGCTATTCCGGCACCGCCGTCTTTGCCAAGGAGCCCGCCCTTACCGTACAGGTGGGGCTGGGCGACGAAGCCCTGGACGGCGAGGGGCGGATTCTCACCCTGGAATACCCCGGGTTCTATCTCGTCAACTGCTACACGCCCAACGCCCAGGAGGGGCTTAAGCGTCTTGACCACCGCATGGCCTGGGACGACGCCTACCGCGCCCACCTCATGGCGCTGGATCAGAAAAAGCCCGTGATTGCCTGCGCCGACTTCAATGTGGCGCACCAGGAAATCGACCTCAAAAATCCAGGCCCCAACCGGGGCAACGCCGGCTTCTCCGACGAGGAGCGGGAAAAATTCTCCGCCCTTTTGGCCGCCGGTTTCACCGATACCTTCCGGGATCGGAACCCCGGCGTCACCGGCGCCTACTCCTGGTGGAGCTACCGCTTCAACGCCAGGAAGAACAACGCCGGGTGGCGCATCGACTACTTTTTGGTGTCCAACCGCCTGCGTGAGCAGGTGACGGACGCCCCCATCTATCGGGACATCCTCGGCTCTGACCACTGTCCCGTCGGACTTTCCATCGAGGTGTAATCATGAAACGCAAAATACGAATCATCCCATTGCTCCTGGCCGCCGCGCTGCTGCTGGGAACCATTCCCACCGCCTTTGCCGCCGACGTGTGCACCGGCTACTCCAGCTGGTTCGAGCCCAGCCTCCGGGAGATGCAGGAGCTGAACCTCCTGCCCGACTCCTTCAAGGGCATGGATCTCTCCGAGGACATCTCTCGGGGCGAGATGTGCGAGCTGGCCGTCCAGGCGCTGGAGCAGATCACCGGCTACAGCATTGAGCCCGAGCGGACAGACTATTTCTCCGACACCTCGAAAGACTATATCGTCAAGGCCTATGAGCTGGGCATCGTCGAGGGCTATCCCGACGGCACCTTCCGCCCCAACGAGCCCCTGAGCCGCCAGGAGTTCTTCCAGATCATGGAGAACTTCTGCAAGGCCGCCGCCTTCCTGCCCGAGGCCGACAGCAGCTACCTGGAGAAATTCGACGACCGCGGCGACGTGGCCGAATGGGCGCAAGAGGCTGCGGAAATCTGCGTCAAGTACGGCTTTGTCAACGGCAGAGGCGTGGGCGACGTGGTGGGTCTGATGCCCGAGAGCAACACCCTCCGCCAGGAGGCCATGGCCATGTTTCTCCGGGGCTTCAAGAGCGTCAACGAATACTACTACTACATCAAAAACGCCCAGGTCACCGTGGATGACAACACCGGCTCCACCGGCGACGGCATGACCGGCGAGAACACCGTGGTGGACAATGTGGAGATCACTGGTGTGGACAAGCACATGATGGTCACCACCGACGCCCTCAACGTCCGCTCCAGCTGGTCGTCTGACAGCAAGATCCTGGGCTCCGTGCGCTACGGCGCCGACCTCACCGTCACCGGCCTTTGCGAAAACGGCTGGGTGCAGATCCTCTACAAGGGGCAGACCGCCTATGTGAGCGGCGACTATGTGACCGATTACAAAGAAGTCGATCACACTGCCACCGAAGGCGCCGTGGAGGTTGCCAACTTCGCCATGACCTTTGTGGGCTACTCCTACGTCTACGGCGGCGCCTCCCCCTCCAGCGGCTTTGACTGCTCCGGCCTGGTCTACTACTGCTACGGCCAGTTCGGCTACAAGCTCAACCGTGTGGCCGACGATCAGATGGACAACGGCACCGCCGTCTCCTATGACAGTCTCCAGGTCGGCGATCTGGTGTTCTTCGGCTCCGGCTCCTACGCCAACCACGTGGGCATCTACATCGGCAACGGCAACTTCGTCCACGCCGCCAACCCCTCCTCGGGCGTCCGCGTCTCCAGCCTGAACGAGACCTACTACGCCACGCGGTACATCGGCGCGCGGCGCATCATCCTCAACTAAACACCGGCTGCCCCGCCCCGTCCAGCCGCAGCTGCCAGAAGTGCTCCGCCACGGAGAAGAGGCAGAAGAGCGGCGGACACGGGCACGGTTCGTCCGGCGAATAGGGAAACCGCAGGGTCTGCCCCGCTGCATCGCGGCGGGATAGACCCTGCGGCATTTTTTGCCCCAGAATCTCCCCCGTCCAGCTCTCCCACACATCGGCCGGCGCCAGGGAGAACTGTCCATTTTCCGGCGGCAGGGCACGGCAAGAGGACTTGGAGATCCTTCGCTTTAGAGAAAGCCCCTCTGCCCCGGGTACCAGCACTCCCAGCTTTTCCCTGCCGCTGTAGAGCCGCTCCACCTGCTCCGACACCGCCTGGCAATGGCAGGTGACAACCCAGTAAAGCCCCTGCTCCTCCAAGGTACAGCGGCCGATTTCCGCGCCGTTGTAAATCACCGGATAATCCATGATGAAATCCCTCCTCATTTCGTTTGGCCACGAAGGTTTTTTGCATAAAAATCCCCTCTCGCAACCATATGCGAGAGGGGTCCAACCTATTCCGCGTTACGGGGTCTGCAGGCCAAAGCTCACGGCGATGGCTGAATCGATCTGGTTCATCAGGCGATCGTCCACATGCCCCATATGTTCCCGCAGGCGGCGCTTGTCGATGGTGCGGATCTGCTCCAGCAGCACGATGGAGTCCTTGCTGAGCCCCACGTCTCGCCCGGTGAGGGAGATGTGGGTGGGCAGCTTGGCCTTGCCGGTCTGGCTGGTGATGGCCGCCGCAATCACCGTCGGGGAATGCTTGTTGCCCGTATCGTTCTGCACGATGAGCACGGGGCGGGTGCCTCCCTGCTCACTGCCGACGACGGGGCTCAGGTCGGCATAGAAGATATCGCCTCGTTTTACGTTGGTATCCATCCGCTTCACACTCCGTGAAAAAAAGTGGCTTCACCGGGTCGCATCCCGATTGGCTACTGATATTCTCCCACGCAGCGGCGGTTTTATACCACCAAAAGGCTCCCGAGGCATTCTATGCCACAGCGCCGGGCGCGGTTCCTTCAGACGATGTACTGTAGGATCTCCGACGCCTTGCCGCCCTGGAGATAGATCCGGGGAATGCGCTTGTTGATGCCGCAGAGCACCTCATAGGAGATGGTGCCAAGCTGCTCGGCCAGCACCTCGCAGGGGCGCTCCGGGGAGATCACCGCCACAGTGTCGCCCTCCCGGGCTTCTGGAATGTCCGTCACATCCACCATGCACATGTCCATGCAGATCCGCCCCACCACCGGCGCGAGCTTGCCGTGGAGCAAGAACGCCGCCTTGCCCGAAAGGCTGCGCAGCAGCCCGTCGGCATAGCCGATGGAGAGCACCGCCAGGCGCTGCTCCCGCTTTGTGGTATAGGTGCGGCCATAGCTCACATCCACCCCCGCCGGGAAGGTTCTGATCTGGGAGACGGTGGTATAGAGCCGCAGCACCGGCTCCAGGTCGAGAATCCCGGCTGTGTCCGGCGAAGGGCAAAGGCCGTAGGTCATGATGCCCGGGCGCACCATGTCCATGGCGTACTCGGGATAGAGGAGTGTGGCGCCGGAGTTGCAGCAGTGGCGCACCTCCAGCTCGATTCCAGCGCTCTGAAGATAGGAGAGCGCCGCCTCAAACCGCTGGTATTGAAGGCGCGTAAAGGCCACATCTTCCTCCGCCCGGCTGTCGGCCACGGAGAAGTGCATAAAGGCGCCCTCCACGTGGAGGTGGGGAAGCTTGGCCGCGGCCACCATCTCAGAAAGCGCCGCCTCGTCGCCGTAGGCCGTAAAGCCGATGCGGGTCATGCCGGTGTCCAGCTTCAGGTGGACATTCAGAATAAAATTGGTGCCGCTGAGGGCGTCGTTGAGCTCTTTGGCGTAGGCCAGGGAGTGCACCTCCTGGGTGAGATCCAGGTAGAGCATATTCTCGGCGTACATGGCCGGAGTATAGCCCAGGATGAGAATGGGCGCGCGGATGCCGCCCCGGCGGATCTGCACCGCCTCCTCCAGGTTGGACACGGCCAGATATTCCGCCCCTAAATCCACCAATGCGTGGCTCAATGGCACGGCGCCGTGGCCGTAGGCGTCGGCCTTCATGACGCCCAAGAATTTGCATCCGGCGGGAATATGGCCGCGGATGGCATGATAGTTGCGGGCAAGGGCGTCCAAGGAGACGTCCGCCCAGGTTCTTTTGAGTAGCTTCATATGAAAAATCCTTTGCAAGAATGGTAATTATTTGGGCTGCACTCCGTTGCGGCCAAAAGGCCGCCGGGCGGATATATAATCCGCCCCTACAGGTGCGGTGGGAATTAGGATTGCCATTGAAAACCGGTGATGTCCGCCGTCAAGCAGCGGGCGCCGTCGTAGAGCACTTCACAGTGCACCGGAAGACCTCCTTCGTCCAGCCAGATCTCGAAGGTCATCGCTTCCTCGCCGTAGCCCACAAGATAGGTGACCTTTTCCAGGGCGCCGTCCTGCCCGGCGGCGGAGATGTAGCCGCTCTGGAGGCACTGCCCCAAATGCCACGGAAACGTCATGGGCGCCAGGTTGCCCCCGGCCAGAGCGCCGAAGTCCAGCGCCGCGCCGTCAAATTCCACCGTGGCGCCGTCCTGGGACACGCTGGCCGTGATGCCTTGGATGGCCTCCGGCTCCACCACGGTGAGGGTGGTTTCTCCCTGGAGATCCACGGCGCAGTCCAGGGTGAAGGGATAGACGCGGCCGCCCAGGTCAGCGGTCACGGCGGCGGTGAAGGTGCAGCCGCCGGCCTCCATGAGGCCGGTGCGCAGATCCAGCGCCTTCTGGCTCAGGGTTCGTTCCTTGGCGGCGCAGCCGGTGAGGAGCACCGCCAGCAACAGTGGCAGGAGTCGTTTCTTCCACAAGTTCCATCACATCCGCTCACGGCAAGAGTCGCGGAATGGCCTCCAGGAGATCTCCCGGCGCCAGGGCATACTGCCCCAGCCTGTCCGCCGCCAGATCCCCCGCACGGCCGTGGAGCCAGGCGCCGGCCGCCGCCGCCAACAGGGGCGGCACGCCTTGTCCCAGCAGCGCCGTGAGAATGCCCGCAAGCACGTCCCCGCTGCCGCCGGTGGCCATGCCGGCATTGCCGGTGCGATTGACAAACACCCGCTTGCCGTCGGTGACGATGGTCTCGTGCCCCTTGCGGAGCACCACCGCGCCGGTCTTCTCCGATAGCGCCATGGCGCCTGCCAGGCGGTCGGCGGGCGCGTCCGGATAGAGCCTGCGAAACTCCCCCTCGTGGGGCGTGAGGATCACGGGACAGGCCGCCCCGCGCAATACATCTATATGCCCTGCCACGGCGTTTATGCCGTCGGCGTCCAGCACCAGGGGGCAGCGGCAGGCCTCGATGATCTTCGGGATGAGCTGATCCAAGTCCGCCGACCGCCCCAGGCCGGGGCCCAGGAGGCATGCGTCGGCGATTTTGAGCCGCTCTAAGATCGCCGGCAGAGCCTCCAGGGAGAGCTTGCCGCCGCAGTCAGGCAGAGGAAACACCATGGGCGCGGTGAGTTTCCCGGCCACTATGGGGTAGACCGCCCGGGGCACGCCGGTGAAGATGAGTCCTGCGCCGGTGCGAAGGGCAGCCCGGGCAGCCAGCACCGGCGCGCCGGTATAGCCCTCGGCGCCGCTCAGCAGCAGCACGCGGCCATAGTCGCCCTTGTGGGTGTCCTGCCTTCGCGGCGGGCAGGCCTTGCGCATGAGCGCGGCGGAGGTGCGGATGCAGACAGGAACAGAGATCATGGTTATCTCCTTTTCAGCGCGTTGAAACAGGTGGCCATTCATGCCATCCCTACGGGTGCGGTGGGGCTATGGTACAGGCGGCGGCATGAGGGCATGCCGCCCTACAGGTGCGGCGGGTAAGCGGACGATGGATTGATTATACTCCATCAAATTCCTTCTTGCAAGGGATTGGGAAGTGTGCTAGAATAAAGGGCGATACGAAAAAAGCGATGACCGAGCTGCCGAATATCCGCAAACGGCTCCAGAGAGGGCGGGGTTGCTGCAACCGCCTGCCGTGGATCCAAGGCCTTCCCTCGCGAGCCGCCGCCTGAACGGGTTTCCCTAGGGTGCGCCGGATGCCTCCGTTACGGGCGTTGAGTGCGCCGAATGGCGAATGGCGGGTGGTACCGCGGAAGATGAGTCTTTCGTCCCCAGGGGACGAGGGGCTTCTTTTTTTGCGCCCGATGAAAAGCGGGTCGATGGGAAATCGACCCCTACAGGGCATGCCGGGAATTACCTCTGCACTTGTAGGGGCGGATGTCCTCATCCGCCCGGCGGCTTTTCGTCCGCTTCCTTCGCGGTCGGGTCGATGGGAGATCGACCCCGAGACTGTCAAAAAACCTCGCAGAAGATGTCCGGGACAGAGCAGCGGGGGGGTGTGTGCGGGGGGCAAAAAGCCCACCGCGCGTTCAATCAACAGGATTTTGAAACTTTTTGAAAGTTTCAAAATCCGCACAGCGGGGCGAAAATACTTTTTCGACACGCTGCGGGTCGATGGGAGATCGACCCCTACAGGGTGCAGCAAATCATTTCACCCAAAAAACCAATACTACATTATCATAAAGGAGATCGACTATGAAAGAGCAGCTGGAAATCATCCGGCGCGAGGCATTGGCCGCCATGGATGAGGCCGCCGACAGCCAGGCGCTGGAGGCATTGCGCGTGAAGTACCTGGGCAAGAAGGGCGAGCTCACCGCCGTGCTCAAGCAGATGGGCAAGCTCTCCCCCGAGGAGCGCCCCGTCATGGGTCAGGTGGCCAACGCCGTCCGCGCCGACATTGAAGAAAAGCTCGAGGCCGTCAAGGCCAAGCTGGCCGCCAAGGCGCTGGAGGCAAAGCTTCAGGCCGAGGCCGTGGACGTGACCATCCCCGGCGTGCCGGTGACCCACGGCCACAAGCACCCCATGAGCATCGTGCTCGACGAGTGCAAGGACATCTTCGTGGAGATGGGCTTTGAAGTGGTGGAAGGCCCCGAGGTGGAGCTGGAGAGCTACAACTTCACCAAGCTCAACGCCGAGCCCGGCCACCCCTCCCGGGACTGGTCGGACACCTTCTACATCACCGAGGACAGCTCCGTCCTGCTGCGCACCCAGACCTCGCCCATGCAGGTGCGGGTGATGGAGCAGCGCAAGCCCCCCATTCGCATCGTCGCCCCCGGCCGCGTCTACCGCAAGGACGAGGTAGACGCCACCCACTCTCCCATGTTCCACCAGATGGAAGGTCTGGTGGTGGACGAGGGCATCACCATGTCCGACCTCAAGGGGTGCCTGGAGCAGATGGTCAAGAAGCTCTACGGCGCTGACTCCGTGGTGCGCTTCCGCCCCCACCACTTCCCCTTCACCGAGCCCAGCTGCGAGATGGACGTGCAGTGCTTCGAGTGCCACGGCGCCGGCTGCCGCACCTGCAAGGGCGAGGGCTGGATCGAGCTCCTGGGCGCTGGCATGGTGCACCCCAAGGTGCTCGAGTACTGCAACATCGACCCGGAAAAGTACTCCGGCTTTGCCTTCGGCGTGGGCGTGGAGCGCATGACCATGCGCCGCTTCCAGATCAGCGATCTGCGGCTCCTGTTTGAAAACGACATCCGCTTCCTGTCTCAGTTCTAATAGAAAGGGGAATATTACGATGAATCTCTCCAGAAAATGGCTGGGCGAATTTGTGGACGTGGACGCAAACGACAAGGAATTCGCCGAGATTATGACCATGGCCGGCTCCAAGGTGGAGACCTACGAGCGCCTGGATTCCGAAATCAAAAACGTGGTGGTGGGCAAGGTGCTCTCCATGACCCGCCACGAAAACTCCGACCACATGTGGGTCTGCCAGGTGGATGTGGGCAAGGACGAGCCGGTGCAGATCGTCACCGGCGCGCAGAACGTCCACGAGGGCGACCTGGTGCCCGCCGCGCTGCACAACTCCTACCTCCCCGGCGGCGTGCACATCACCAAGGGCAAGCTCCGCGGCGTTGCCTCCAACGGCATGCTCTGCTCCCTCAAGGAGCTGGGACTGACCCTCAACGACTTCCCCTATGCCATCGAAGACGGCATCTGGATCCTCCAGGAGGACTGCACCGTCGGTCAGGACATCAACGAGGTCATCGGCAACGACGACACCGTGGTGGAATTTGAAATCACCAACAACCGCCCCGACTGCTTCAGCCTCATCGGCCTGGCACGGGAGGCCGCCGCGGCCTTCAACCAGCCCCTGCGCCGCCACGAGCCCGTGGTGAAGGGCGGCGGCAACGGTTCCCTCCCCGACCTCCTGGACGTGGAAGTGCCCGCCGAGGATCTTTGCAGCCGCTACACTGCCCGGATGGTGCGCAACGTGAAGATCGCCCCCTCCCCCAAGTGGCTGCGCCAGCGGCTGCGCTCGGCCGGCGTGCGCCCCATCAACAACATCGTCGACATCACCAACTACGTGATGATCGAGTACGGCCAGCCCATGCACGCCTTTGACTACCGCTATGTGAAGGGCGGCAAGATCATTGTCCGCCGCGCCGAGGCGGGTGAGACCCTCACCACCCTGGACGGCAACGTCCGTCCCCTGAAGCCCGGCATGCTGGTCATCGCCGACGAGACCCGCCCGGTGGGCTTGGCCGGCATCATGGGCGGCGAGAACAGCGAAATCGTGGACGACACCGTGGACGTGGTCTTCGAGTCGGCCAACTTCAACGGCACCTCCATCCGCCAGACTGCCCTGGCGCTGGGCATGCGCACCGAAGCCTCGGCCAAGTTTGAGAAGAACCTGGATCCCCTGAACACCCTGCCTGCCGTTGATCGCGCCTGCGAGCTGGTGGAGCTGCTGGGCGCCGGTGAAGTCCTGGACGGCGTCATCGACATTTTGAACTTTGTGCCCCAGCCGGTGGAGCTTCCCCTGGAGGTGGACAAGATCAACCACCTTTTGGGTCTGACCCTCTCCGAGGCGGAGATGGTGGAATACCTCCGCCGCCTGGAGATCCCTGTGGAAAACGGCATGGTCAAGGTGCCCTCCTGGCGGTCTGACTTAAAGTGCATGAACGACATCGCCGAGGAG
Organism: Candidatus Avoscillospira stercoripullorum; assembly: GCA_018712905.1. Classification (GTDB taxonomy): domain Bacteria; phylum Bacillota; class Clostridia; order Oscillospirales; family Oscillospiraceae; genus Avoscillospira; species Avoscillospira stercoripullorum. The sequence continues at coordinate 11,196 of DVGD01000237.1, forward strand.
GTGGCGCGGCTCTACGGCTACAACCGCATCCCCACCACCCTGCCCCACGGCGCCACCACCCAGGGCGGCTACTCCGCCGAGGCCATCCTCGCCCAGAAGGCCGGCATCCTCGCCCGGGGCATGGGCTACTCCGAGATTCTCACCTATTCCTTCGACTCCCCCAAGATGTTCGACGCCATCCGTCTGCCCGCGGACAGTCCCCTGCGCAGCACCGTAAAGATCCTCAACCCCCTGGGCGAGGACACCTCCGTCATGCGCACCACCGCCCTGCCCGCCATGCTGGAGACGCTGCAGCGCAATGTGGCCTTCCACAACAAGGCCGCCAAGTTCTATGAGGTGGCCACCATCTACCTGCCCAAGGAAGGCCAGACCCTGCCCGATGAGCCGAAGGTGCTCTCCCTGGGCGCCTACGGCGCGGGCGTCAACTTCTTCACCATGAAGGGTGAGCTGGAAGCCATGCTCCGCTGCCTGGGGCTCCAGGATCCCACCTACACCGCCGTTACCGACGATCCCAGCTTCCACC
>DVGD01000238.1 GCA_018712905.1 Candidatus Avoscillospira stercoripullorum
CCGATCCTGGATGTAGGGGCGCATTGTATATGCGCCCGGGGACAGGTATGTCGTCGGTGGTGCCACGGGCGGATATATAATCCGCCCCTACAAGGTGCAGCAAAAATTTCGGGTGCACCCGTAGGGGCGCGCATGGCGCGTCCGCGGGTCGATCGGAGATCGACCCCTGCAATTCAATTCCATTGCACCCTCGGGAGACCGGGGGTGCTTATTTCCCATTTTAGGAGGAATTTTTATGCCCCATGAACTGACGCCCCAGGATATCGAAAAAATGCAGAAGGAGCTGGATTACCGGCGCATTGAGCTGATGCCCGAGCTTCTCGAAGAGGTTAAGCGCACCCGCGCCTTCGGCGACCTCAGCGAAAACTACGAATACAAGGCCGCCAAACAGGCGCAGAACGCCAACCGCAAGCGCATCCGCTACCTCACCAGGATGATCCAGTCCTCCACGGTCATTGAGGACACCGCCGGGGACGACGAGGTGGGTTTTTTCGACGAAGTGGAGCTCTACTTCCCCGAGGACGACGAAACCCAGACTGTCCAGGTGGTGACCACCGTGCGGTGTGACCCCCGGGAGGGTCGAATCAGCAAGGAATCTCCCCTGGGGCGGGTGCTCCTGGGACGCAAGGTGGGCGACAAGGTCACCGTAAAGGTCTCTGAGCAATATAGCTACGAGGTGGAGGTGCGCGCCATCACCAAAACCCAGGACGACGGCTCAGCGCCCATCCTCTGATTTCCAGCTCTGGCGAGAGTTTTTTTTCATCTCCACTCTATACAAATCCGCTCCATTTTGCTATAGTTTATTTGATAGACATTGCCAATTGCGATGCCCAACAAGGAGGTTTTAATATGAGTGTATTAACCGATCTCATCTACGGCGGCTCTCATGCCGTTGCCGGCCTGACCGAGGGCGCTGTCAACGACGCCATTGCCAAGTACGGCGCGGAAAAGGAGATTGCATTCCCCGATACCGCCTACTTCTTTCCCACCATCTATGCCGCTACCGGCGTTAAGGTCAAAACGTTGGGAGATCTCACCGCCTGCGTGGGCGTCTTAAAGAGCCTCATCACCGATCAGGAGGATCTCACCCAGGCGCTCAACGCCGGTCTTGCCACCGCCGTGGGCGCGGAAATTCTCGAGGGTCTTAAATATGTGGACGGCGCCGAGCCCTATGCCAATGACTCGGGCATCGGCTTCGTACCTGATCCCGTCATTCGCTCCCTGGGCGTGCCCCTGGTCACCGGCGATATCCCCGGCGTGGCCGTGGTGCTGGGCAAGGCCAATGCCGCTGAGGATGTGGCCAAGGTGGTCAAAGACTATCAGTCCAAGGGCATCATGACCTTTCTGGTGGGCGACGTCATCGAGCAGTGCGCCGAAGGCGGCGTGAAGATGGGTCTTGAAATGCGCGTGGTGCCCCTGGGACACGATGTGACCTCCGTGATCCACGTGGTCACCGTGGCCATCCGTGCTGCGCTGATCTTCGGCAACGTCCAGCCCGGCGACCTGGCCGCGCTCCTGGACTACACCAAGAACCGTGTGCCCGCCTTTGTGAACACCTTCGGCGAGATCGATTCCGTGGTCGTCTCCGCCGGCGCCGGTGCCATCGCCCTGGGCTTCCCCGTGGTGGTGGACATCGATTTGGGCGAAAACCAGGTGCCCGGCGCACTGGAGTCCGTCCTCGATCACGCCGAGACCGTCAAGAAGTCCCTGGAGCTCCGGGGCATCAAGATCAAGTCCAAGGAGCTGCCCATCCCCGTGGCCTTTGCCGCCGCCTTCGAGGGCGAGATCATCCGCAAGGCCGACATGAAGGTGGAATTTTGGTCGGGCAAGAACCCCACCGCCGAGCTGGTGCTCATGAAGGATCTCTCCGAGGTGGAGGATCACAAGATCACCATTGTGGGCAACGACATTGACTGCGGCGAAAAAGACTTTGCCCTGGCAACCTATGTGGAAGTGGCCGGCAAGAAGATGCAGGCAGACTTTGAATCCGTCATCGAGCGGAAAATCCACGCCTGGTTTAACTACATGGAAGGCGTGATGCACACCGGCCAGCGCAACCAGATTAGAATCCGCGTCTCCAATGCCGCCTACGACGCCGGCCTGCGCCTCAAGCACTTCGGCGAGGTTCTCTACCATATGATTATGGATGAGTTTGACGCCGTGGTGGACAAGTGCCAGGTGACCCTCATCACCGACAAGGCCGCCACCCAGAAATTCCTCGACGAGGTGGCCATGCCCCGCTACAATGCCCGCGACGACCGCCTGGCCTCCATGACCGACGAGGCCGTGGACAAGTTCTACACCTGCATCCTCTGCCAGAGCTTCGCCCCCGCCCACTGCTGCGTGGTCACCCCCGAGCGGCTGGGTCTTTGCGGCGCCGTGAGCTGGCTGGACGCCAAGGCCACCAATGAATTGAACCCCAACGGTCCCTGCCAGCCCATCCCCAAGGAGGGTCTCATCGATGCGCGCACCGGCCGGTACGAGGCCGTCAACAAGATTGTCGAAGAAGCCACCCACGGCGCCGTGTCCTCGGTGACCCTCTACTCCATCCTGGAGGATCCCATGACCTCCTGCGGCTGCTTCGAGTGCATCTGCGGCATTGAGCCCGCCTCCAACGGCTTCATTGTCGTGAATCGCGAGTACAAGGGCATGACCCCCGCCGGTATGACCTTCGGCGAGCTGGCCTCCTGCACCGGCGGCGGCGTCCAGACCCCCGGCTACATGGGTCACGGCCGTCACTTCATCTCCTCCAAGAAGTTCATCTACGCCGAGGGCGGCATCGAGCGCATCGTCTGGATGCCCAAGGAACTCAAGGACGACGTGGCCGATAAGCTCAACGCCACGGCCAAGGAGCTCTACGGCATCGACAACTTCACAGACTTCATCGCTGACGAGACCATCTGCACCGAGGTGGACGATCTGATGAACTTCCTCACTGAGAAGAACCATCCCGTCCTGGCCATGGAGCCGCTGATGTAACAACATAAGGGGCGGCACATGCCGCCCCAGCGTGTCGAAAAAGTGTTTTCGCCCCGCTGTGCGGATTTTGAAGCTTTTTGAAAGCTTCAAAATCCTGTTGATTGAACGCGCGGTGGGCTTTTTGCCCCCCGCACACACCCCCCGCTGCCCTGTCCCGGACATCTTCAGCGAGGTTTTTGACAGTCTCGGGGCGGCAAATGCCGCCCCATTTTAATGAAAGGAACCCCATTCATGTTTCAAGTGACGTTTACCTTTGAGAACCAGCCCGACGTGGTGGTGTCCGTACCGCCGGATTCCAACCTTCTCTCCGTGGCGCGGGAGGCCAATGTGGCCATCGACGCCCCCTGCTCCGGCAACGGTTCCTGCGGCAAATGCCGCGTAAAGCTCTTGAAGGGAGAACTCGAATCCCTGCCCACCAGCCACATCTCCCAGGAGGAATATGACGAGGGCTGGCGCCTCAGCTGCGGCTGCCGCATCGTCTCGGACGTGACGGTGCAGGTGCCGGACATCGCCTCGGCCTACCAGAGCCGGATGCAGACGGCCGACCTCAGCTCCGGCAAGGAAATCGCCGTGTTTGAAAAGCTCCAATCGGACATCCAGGCCGCCGGTATTCCGCTGGAAAATACCTTCTTCACTGCCAAGCTCACCATGTCCCATCCCACCCTGGATGACACCATGCCGGACAACGAGCGCCTCACCTGGGCCATCCGGGACAAAACCGGCGCGGAGCGGGTGGTCATCCCCTACCCCGTGCTGCGAAAGCTGCCCACCACACTGCGTGAAAGCCAGTTTGACGTGTGCGTGACCCTGCGGCGGGAGGGCGAAGCCGTGATCGTGTGCGACGTCCGCCCCGGCTGGGACGAGAGCCCTGCCTGCGCCTTGGCCATTGACATCGGCACCACCACGGTTGCCGCTGTCCTGGCCGACATCAAGACCGGCAAGCTTTTGGCCAAGGCCTCCTCGGGCAACGGCCAGATCCGCTATGGCGCCGACGTCATCAACCGCATTGTGGAGCAGAGCAAGCCCGGCGGCATTCAGCGGCTCCAGGACGCTGTCGTCAAGGAGACCCTCCGCCCCATCGTGGCCGGACTGTGCGCCAAGGCCGGCATCAAAGCCAACCGCATCGTCCGGGTGGCTGTGGCATCCAACACCACCATGAATCATTTACTTTTGGGCGTCAACGCCGAGCCCGTGCGCATGGAGCCCTACATCCCCGCCTTCTTCCATGCTTCGGATATCCGCGCCGAGGAGGTGGGGCTTCCCGTGAACCGCACGGCGCCC
>DVGD01000239.1 GCA_018712905.1 Candidatus Avoscillospira stercoripullorum
ATCAATGAGATTGTCCTTGGTTTTGAGAAGCTGCAAAATGGGGCGGGCGCAGGTGACGCCGAAGATGGACAAGAGAATGCCAAGGGAAAGGCTTAAAATGGCGGCGGTGTGCAGGAGCTTTCCAAAGCGGATGTTGTCCCGGGCGCCGTAGAACCGGGCGGCAAGAACGTTGATGCCGCCGCCCAGGCCGATGAGAAAGCCTGTGAACATGGTGACCAGGGTGGTGGTGGAGCCCACCGAACCCAGGGCGGTTGCGCCAACAAACTGCCCCACCACCGCCAAATCCGCCAGGTTGAAGAGCACCTGGAGAAGGTTTGAGCAGATGAGGGGCAGGCTAAAGGTCAGGATTTGCTTGGCCAGAGGACCACGGGTCATGTCCTGGCCGGAGAGAGACGACATGGAAAAAGCCTCCTTCACCGATTTTCGTCCAGGGGATTATACAATAGAAGTGGAGAAAGCACAATAGGGAAGTGGGCATGTTTTTCGCGAAACTGGGGCGTGGCGGCAGATTTTTGCCTGAGAGGCGAATTTTCTCCCGCACTCTCTTGCAATTACACGGTGAAATTGCTAAAATATAGCGATAACATGAAATTGGAGAAGTGGAAACGTGTACCTCAAATCTCTGGAAATTCAGGGCTTCAAATCCTTTGCGGACAAGACGGTTCTGCACTTTGACAGCGACATCACCGCGATTGTCGGCCCCAACGGCAGCGGAAAATCCAATATTTCCGACGCCATCAGCTGGGTCATGGGGGAGATGAGCTCCAAAGCCCTCCGGGGCGCAAAGATGGAGGACGTGATCTTCGGCGGCACACAGAAGCGAAGCCAATTGGGCTTTGCCGAAGCCTCTTTGATTCTCGATAATTCCGATGGCTCTCTTCCGGTGGACACGCCCGAGGTGATGGTCACCCGGCGGTATTACCGCTCGGGGGAGAGTGAATACTATATCAACCGCCAGTCTGCCCGCCTTAGGGACATCAATGAGATGTTCATGGATACGGGTCTTGGCAAGGAGGGCTACTCCAACATCGGCCAGGGCAGGATCGATGAGATTTTGGCCGTGAAGAGCACCGACCGCCGGGAGGTCTTCGAGGAGGCGGCGGGTATCTCCAAGTACCGCCACCGCAAGGAGGAGACCGAGCGGCGCCTGGCATCCACCGAGGACAACCTCACCCGAATCGGCGATAAGATCTCCGAACTGGAACTCCAGGTGGAGCCCCTCCGGGTGCAGGCGGAGAAGGCGAAGAAGTACCTCTCCCTCCGGGAGACGCTCAAGGGGCTGGAAATTGCCCTGTGGCTCCAAAATCTCGAGCGATTGGCCGCGGCCGCCAAGAAGGCCGAGGGGGACTATGCGGCAGCAGCGAGAACCCTGGAGGAGCAGCACGCCGCCCTCAACCGCCTTTATCAGCTCTCGGATCAGCTGGCGCTCAAGCTCAACCAGGCAAACCTGGAGCTGGAGCAGCAGCGCCACGCCATTGCCGGGCAGGAGGCAGTGCTCCACCAGCAGGAGAGTGAAAGCGCCGTCTTGAAGGCCGGGGCGGAGAATACCAAGCAGAATATTGAACGGGTGCGCCGGGAGCTTGAAGATCAGGAGAGCCGCAGCGGCGGCGTCTCCGGTCAGATTGCCGAGCAGGAGGCGCGCATTGCCCAGCTGGCTGCCACCCTCACCGAGACGAAAGATAAGCTCCAGCAAGCCCAGAACGAGGCCGCCCGGCTCCTGGCCTCGGCGGATGAGGCCGAGGGGAAGACCCTCACCCTGCGCACCCGCCAGGCAGCGCTCCAGCAGGAGGCCGCCGGCAAGCGTGCCGAAGCCGCGTCCCTGCGTGCGTCTCTGGATGAGGTCAGCCAGCGCAAGGCTTCGGTGGAAGAGGATTTGACCGCCGCCCTCGCCAGGCAGACAGAGCTGGGCGAGACGGTGAACGCTTGCAAGGAGACCCTTGCCAAGGCAAAGGAAGCCGTGGAGGCACACCGGAATGCCGACGCGGGCTATGCCCTGCGGCTCAATGCCCGGGTGGAGAAGCGGGATCGCCTCAAAAAGGCGCTGGACGCGCAGAACATCGAGCTGCAAACCGTCCGCTCCCGGGGCAAGATGCTCGCCGAGCTCCAGCGGGACTACGAGGGCTTTTCCAAGGCCGTGCGCCTGGTGATGCAGGAGGCCAAGGGCGGCCGCCTGGGGGAGATCTACGGCCCCGTGTCCGCCCGAATCCGCACCGAGGATGACTATACCGTGGCCATTGAGACCGCCTTGGGCGGCGCCATGCAGAATATTGTGGTGGGCAGCGAGGCCGACGGCAAGGCCGCCATCCGCTATTTGAAGCGGTGCGACGGCGGCCGGGCAACCTTCCTGCCGAGAAGCACCGTCCGGGGCAAGGAGCTCCGGGAGTCGGGGCTTAACCAGTGCCCCGGCTTTGTGGGAATCGCGTCGGAGCTGGTGCGCTGCGATGCAGCCGATGAGGGGATTATTTCGTCGCTGCTGGGGCGGATCGTCCTGGTGGAGACGTTGGATCACGCCGTGGACATGGCGCGAAAGTACCAGAACCGCTTTAAGATTGTCACCCTGGACGGCCAGGTCATGAACCCCGGCGGCTCCATGACCGGCGGCTCGTCCAGTAAGAGCGCGGGCATTCTCTCCCGCGCCAATGAGCTCCAGCGTCTTGCCCAGCGCGCCAAGGCGCTGGAGGCGGAGATCGCCCAGCAGGATGCGGCGCTGGCCGAGGCAGCCCGTGCCGCTGCCCAGGTGGAATTTGAGCGCACCGCCCTCCAGGGCAAGCTCCGCCAGGCCGAGGACGATGTGCTTCGCGCCGAGGGCGAGCTCCAGAAGGCCACGGCGCTTTATACCGCCCTTTCCGATACCATCGAGAGCTATCGCCGGGAGCTTGCGTCTGTTGCGCAGCGCACCGGCGGCGACCTGGGAAGGCTCTCCCAGCTGGAGCAGGACGCTTCCGCCGCCGAGGCCGAGGCCGCCCGGCTGGAGGCCGCTCTGGCCGAGGAGACCCAGGGGCAGACGGCGCTCTCCCAGCAGGTGAACGAGCAGAACGAGGCCATCACCGCCCTTCGCATGGAGCTGGCCGCCCGGGAGGCCGAGGATCACACCGCCCGGGAGAGCGTGGAACGGCTGCGCGCCTTGGCCGAGGCCATGGCCGGCGACCGTGCCCAGAAGGAAAAACTCATCGCCTCCTACGAGGCCGACGCCGCCCGGCTCGCCCGGGATATTGAGGCCTCGGAGAAAAAGCGGGAAGAATTGGAACGAACCGTGGAAAATGCTCGTCTTTCTCTCCAGGAGGCCATTGCAGCCCGGTCTGAGACGGAAGGGAGGCGCAACCGTACCGACAAGGAAGCCCAGGAGAAGAATAAGGAAATTCTGGATATGGAGCGGGAGGCCGCCCGCCTGGAGCAGAAGAAGGCTGCCGCCGCCATGGAAGAGCAGCAGATTCTCGATAAACTCTGGGAGAGCTACGAGCTCACTCCCTCCACTGCCGCCAAGGAGGCGGCAGAGATTGAATCGGCGCCTGCCGCCGCAAAGCAGATTACCGATCTCAAGCGGAAGATCTCGTCCTTGGGCACGCCCAACCTGGGCGCCATCGACGAGTTTGAGCGCGTCAACGAGCGCTATGGCTATCTCACCGGCCAGCGGGACGACGTGCTCCACGCCAAGAAGGAACTGGAGAACATCATCAAGACCATCACCCAGGAGATGACCGAGATCTTTGTCCGGGAGTTTGGCCGGATCAATCAGTATTTCGGCGAGACCTTCCAGGAGATGTTCGGCGGCGGCAAGGGCGAGCTGGTGCTGGAGGAGCCCGACGAGCCCCTGAGCTGCGGCATCGAGATCAAGGTACAGCCTCCGGGCAAGCAGGTCAAGACCATCACCCTTCTCTCCGGCGGCGAGAAGGCCTTTGTGGCCATCGCCCTCTACTTTGCCATTTTGAAGGTGCGTCCCACGCCCTTCTGCCTGCTGGACGAAATCGACGCGGCGCTGGACGACCGGAATGTGGAGCGCTTTGCCTCGTATCTTCGGAATTTCAGCAGCAAGACCCAGTTCTTGATCATCACCCACCGCCGCGGCACCATGGAGGCCGCCGACGTGCTCTACGGCGTGACCATGGTGGAGCAGGGCGTCTCCCGGATTCTCCACCTGGATTTAAACCAGATGCAGGCGGAGCTGGGCATCACCGACTAGAGAAACGACGAAAGGAACCAAATCACATGGGCTTTTTTGACAAAATCAAGCAAGGACTCAGCAAGACGGCAGCCTCCATTTCCAGCGTCTTCACCGGCTTTTCCGAGATTGACGACGATTTTTACGACGAGCTGGAGGAGAGCCTGATCCTCGCCGACCTGGGCGTGGACACCACCACCAAGGCCATGGACGCACTGCGCGAGCGGGTGCGCCAGAACCACCTCAAGACCACCGAGGAGGCGCGTACTGCCCTGCGGGACGTGCTCTGTGAGATGGTGAGCGTGGGCGACACCACCCTCAACCTCTCCACCAAGCCCTCGGTGGTGCTGGTCATCGGCGTCAACGGCGTGGGAAAGACCACCACCATCGGCAAGATTGCCCACCAGCTCAAGGGGCAGGGGAAGAAGGTGCTCTTGTGCGCTGCCGATACATTCCGCGCCGCTGCCGCCGATCAGCTGGAGATCTGGGCAGGCCGCGCCGGAGTGGACATCATCCGCCAGGACGAGGGCGCCGACCCGGCCTCGGTGGTCTATGACGCCATCGCCGCGGCCAAAGCCCGGGGCACCGACGTGATCCTCTGCGACACCGCCGGACGGCTCCACAACAAGCAGAATTTGATGAACGAGCTGGGCAAGATCAGCCGCATCCTCGACCGGGAGCTGCCCGACGCCGCCAAGGAGGTGCTCCTGGTGCTCGACGGCACCACCGGCCAGAATGGACTTCTCCAGGCCAAGCAGTTCCAGGAGATCGCCGGCGTCACCGGCATGGCGCTCACCAAGCTCGACGGTACCGCCAAGGGCGGAATCGTGGTGGCCGTGGCCGACGCGCTGCAAATCCCGGTGAAGTACGTGGGCGTGGGCGAACAGATGGACGATCTCATGCCCTTCAATCCCAGAGAATTTGCGGAGGCACTGGTATGAAGCTCGTATTGGCCAGCAAAAATCAGCATAAACTCCTGGAAATGGAGCATATTCTCCGGGATCTGGGGTTGGAAGTTGTGCTGGAATCCCAGGTGGGTGTGGATGTGGACGTGGAGGAGACCGGCACCACATTCCTTGAAAACGCCGCGCTCAAAGCCCGTGCGGTGATGGAGGCCAGCGGCATGGCCGCCATTGCCGACGACTCAGGACTCATGGTGGATGCGCTGGACGGCGCGCCGGGGGTCTACTCGGCGCGGTACGGAAACCTCGATTCCGATCAGGCGCGCACCAGCTATCTCCTGGAGAATCTCAAGGACGTCCCCGCGGGTAAGCGGGGGGCGCAGTTTGTCAGCGCCATCGTCTGCATCCTGCCCGACGGCAGGGAGGTACATGCCCAGGGCACGTGCCAAGGGGAGATCCTCTTTGC
>DVGD01000240.1 GCA_018712905.1 Candidatus Avoscillospira stercoripullorum
CGCACACAGGGTTTTGCCGCCCCGGCGGTATTTGTATTCATAGGTCCATGCTTTCCCTCCGCTGCTCCACAGGCGCTCCATGTCATATTTCTCGTCAATCAGGGCGCATAACTGCGTCCAGATCTCATATAAGGGTTTCCCCACTAACATTATCATCTGCTCCGCGTTTGGCACGATCTCAGGCAAAATAGCCGCCTCCTCGATTTACTTCTTTTCCACCGGGATCCAGATCTCACAGTAGTAGTCCTGATTCTGGGTTCCGTTCTCAAACTTACTGGCGTCGCTGTACAGCTCCACATTGATGCCCGCGGCGATCTTGTAGTCGGGGTTCGTGGGCAGCCACTGGGAGAAGATCTGCCGGTTCAGTCCCTGGAGTGCTTGGGGCATTTGACCGGTGCAGGGGAATACCGCCCAGGTATGAGCCGGAATGGTGCGGGTGATGAAGCCGTCCGGGATCTCCCTTGCGGGATCGTAGTTATCGGCGATGAGATATTCAAACTCATTGCCACCCATGCTCTCATCCAGGTTGATGCCGTACATGCCGCACACCACCTTGCCGCCTCCTGTACCGAAGTGCTCCGCCCAGAACTGTGGAACCAGGGTCACCGCGTCTTCATACTTGAAGGTTTTTGCCCGGCAGAGTACCGTAAACGACTCTTTTTTCATAATCTTGCAATCCATGTTTTGACCACCTTCCAATGTCACTTTAATCCGAAGCGGAGCAAAGGAACGAACCGCACCTCCGCTCTTTCGCAATGCGGCGGGTGTGAGGCCATGGAAGCGGGTAAAGGCTTTGGTGAAACTGTCCGGCGAATCATAGCCGAACTCCAGCGCGATGTCGATGATCTTTCGATCCGTCGTGAGAACCTCCAGTCCAGCGGCGGAGAGCCGGCGCTGGCGGATGTAGTCGCCCACCGTCATACCGCACAGCATGGCAAAGCCCTTCTGAAAGTAAAAGGGAGATAAAACTGCCTGCTGTGCGATCTCCCGAATGGTCAACTCCTCCCGGAGATGTTCCTCGATATACTGGATCGCCTGATGAATGCTTGTTACCCAATCCATTGGTCACACCGTCCTTCTGGCTTCAGTATATTGCAAAGCAACGGACTTTGCCCGATTTTCCGTGCTCAAATTTGTCTGGTGGTACTGCTCTTCCTGTTCACATATTCTACGCCTTTTTCCGCGTCAGGAAAACGCCGACCAGAGCCGTGATCAGGGCGATGGGCGCCAGACGGATAAAACCCCATTCAAAGGCATGGATGGCCACCCCCATGAAGGCGGTCTCCGGGGCGCTGTAATCCCAGCCCAGATAGGGACTATTTACCATGGCCAGGACTGCGGCGACGGCCAGAATACCCACGCACACTGCGATGAACAGCCCGTGGAGGGCAACACGCCGCATGGCCTTTTTCCGCGCGAACTGTAAGTTGATGATCTCCAGCTTTTCCGAGAGTGCTTTGACGGCGTCTACCTCCGATTCTACCACCGTCTCTCCCAGCAGCGTGCTTACGGGGGTATCCAGCGCTTCCGACAGGGCGATGAGCAGATCGGAATCCGGAACGGACAATCCCTGCTCCCATTTTGAGATGGTTTGCCGCACCACGTTTACCTTGACGGCCAGCTCCTGCTGGGAAAGACCCTTGGATTTTCGAAGTGCTTTGATGTTTTCGTTTAACATAGGTGCTCACTCCTTTCGGCTTCCATTGTAGGGGAAGCGACCCGTTGCCGCAAGCAACGCAAAGTAACAGTCCTTATTGCTGCAGGTTTCTCCGCAAATCGTCCAGGTACAGCCTTTGCTGCCGCTTGAGATAACCGGGCACAAAGGGACGCATCCACCAGTGCTTGGCCTTGATGGTTTCAGTGCATTGGAGCCGTGTGCCGTCTTCTGACGCCTCGAAGATCCCCTCCCAAGAACCGGACATGTTGTCGTTCTCCATGGTGAAGACCCAGCGCCTGAGCGGCTCGCAGGCCGTAACGGTGAAGCGCGTGGCATAGCCGCTTTTGGTGTGCTCCACAAAATGGGTTTCATCCAGAACTTCCACCCGTTTGAGGTCGCTGCGCCAGGCGGTATGGGAAAGGTCGGTCATCACCTGCCAAATCCGTTCCACGGAACAGGGGAAGTGAACGGTTACCTTGGATACTGCCATGGTTTCACTCCTTTTCCAGCTCCTTGATGGGATTTCGGATAACGGTTTTCAGCCTTTCCGGCTTGCACCGCCGGGCATCGCTCAAATAGATCTCGTGATGGAACCGGCCTTGGCTAAAATCCAACGCATAGCCTTGCCTCGTGGCATATTCCTCCATGGCGGCCACGGTGGTGGGTTCGTCATCATAGGAGCCGATGTGCATGCACTGGACGCACAGGCCTTCCTCCCAGGAGAAGAACTCCACCTTGGAGAAATCCCGCTGCTTTTTCTCCGTGGCCTCCTGGATAGCCCAATGGAAGACCGCTTCTGTTACAAACTCTGGCAGTCGGATGAGGGAGATCCACTGAAAATCCGCCTTGCGGGAATAGTCCACCCCGTGAATGCCCTCCTGCCACCAAAGACCCTCCAGAGGCGGCACTACATAGTCGAAGTAGCCCTCCAGCTTGTGCTTGCCCAGCTTGCTCATTTTGATGGTGAAGGCCACGGCGTAAAGTAGTTCCAGCGCCTGCTTGTAAGCGCCGCCCTCCTCATTGGGATCACCCTGGCCACGCACCGCCAGAAAGTGCATGGCGGGCACCGTGACGATACCAGGTTTTTGGGGCGGCAGATAGAATTCCTTATACTCTTTTTTATAATCAAAGGCCATGGCTATTTTCTCCTTTTCTTCGGCTGAGCTTGAAGAGCCAGACAGGTGAGACGGGTGAGGGCGGTCATGGTGTCCCGGTCGTCCACATCCTCCACCCAGATGTAGTCGTTGGCACCCTCGTAGGGCGGAGCCTTGGGCAGGGTGGGAAAGGCCGCCTCGCCCGCCGGGGTAAGCTTCACGAAAAGCTGGTCATCGCAGATCACGGCAAAGAACACATTGTCGCAGTAGAGGCCGTACTCGCCGAACATCTTCCGGCTGCGGATGGCGCCTGCCTCCCGCAGCTGCTCGGCCACATAGTCCACAAAGTCCTGGTGAGACGCCATATCAATTCCTCCTGTAACGGTCAAACAGCGTTTTTGTCAATGCACCGAGCTGCTTCCGCAGTTCCTCCGGCTCCAGCAGCTCCGCCTTGTCCCCGAAGGTGAGCACCCAGCTGATCGCGCTGTCGGCATCGGGAAAGCCTCCGGTAAAGCGCAGTCTGCCGTCCGGCTCCATGGTGAATCGGTCTATGCCGTATTCCTCCACCAGCCGCCAGCGGCAGGCGGGATCAAAGAG
>DVGD01000241.1 GCA_018712905.1 Candidatus Avoscillospira stercoripullorum
GGCAGAAGAATTTGAAAGCAGGAGAGGATACGATGAAAGCAACCGGCATTGTCCGCCGCATTGACGATTTAGGCCGCGTGGTCATCCCCAAGGAAATCCGCCGCACCCTCCGCATCCGCGAGGGCGACCCGCTGGAGATTTATACAGAGCGGGACGGCGAGGTCATTTTTAAGAAGTATTCGCCCATGGGGGATCTCGCCCAGCAGGCTGCGCAGATCTGCGAGGCCATCTTGAAAAACACCGGCCACATGGCCGCCGTGGCCGACCGCGACAGCATCATTGCCGTGGCCGGCGCCGCCCGGCGGGAGCTCATGGACAAGCGCATCTCCCCGGAGCTTTTGGAGCTCATGGAGCAGCGCCGTCCCTACCGCCGCCAGGCCGGAGAGCAGGCCAAGCCCGCCAGCGACCAGGCCGCCCACTTCACCCTCAGCGCCGCCGCGCCCATTCTCTCCGAGGGTGACCTCATGGGCTGCGTGATGCTCCTGGCCGCCGACGGAGACCAGCCCCTGACCGAGATGGAGCAAAAGCTCGTCCAGACCGTGGCCGCCTTCCTCGGCCGCCAGATGGAGAGCTGACCGCCTTGTAGGGGGCGATCTCCTGATCGACCCGTGCCGCGATAGCGGCCTAAGGCCGCGGGCGGCAGATTGCCGCCCTACGGTGCAGCGGAACATTGCAATGCACCCTGTAGGGGCGCATTGTATATGCGCCCGCGCCTGGAAACCTCGCCTCCGGCGGGGTTTTTTTGTACCCTTTTCCCGCCGTTTCCCTTGTGGAGCCCAGGGAGATTTGCTATAATAGAAGGAATGAAAGGGGGCGTCGCCGTGAATAAAAAGCTCTCCCGGCTCCTGGAGCCCGGCATCGGGGTCTATTTCCTGGTGCTCCTTCTCTTTGTGGGCGCGGCCGTCTGGTGCAAGCAATACTATGTGGCCGCCGCCGAGGGGCTCGTGGTGGTGCTGCTCTTCGTCCACAACCGCATGGCCAGCGGCCGGCGAAAAAAAGCCCTGATGAGCTACATCCAGTCTACCACCGACTCCCTGGGCACCGCCTTCAAGACCGGTTCGCCCTTCCCCATGGCCGTTATCAAGATGAATGATTCCGAGATCGTCTGGGGCAATCCCTCCTTCTACCGCGTCTCGGGGCTCAAGGACTCCTTCCTCAACCAGAAGATGCAGGACGTGGTACCGCGCTTTTCCACCCGCTGGCTCACTGAGGGGCGCACCGAATGCCCCCAGGATGTGGAGCTCCAGGGGCGGCGCTACCGGGTCTACGGCAACCTCATCCGCTCGGAGGATGAGCATGCCTCCCTCCTTCTGGCGACCCTCTACCTCGCCGACATGACCGAGATGTTCAACGTCCGGGATGAGTATGTCCGTACCCGCCCCATCGTCACGGTGATTTTGGTGGACAACTACGACGAGCTCACCAACAACCTCCCCGACAGCGCCATCTCCTCCCTGGACGCCAAGATCAACGACCGCATCTCCAGCTGGTGCAAGGACTTGGGCGGCCTCCTTCGAAAATTCGAGCGCAACCGCTACCTTCTCATTTTCGAGGCCAAGGATCTCCCCCGGCTCCAGGAGGGAAAGTTCTCCATTCTCGACGACATCCGCGCCATCACCAACCCCTCGGGCGTGGCGGCCACGCTGTCCATCGGCATCGGCAAGGACGGCGCGTCCTTCCAGGAGAACTACAACTTCGCCAACCTCTCCATCGAAATGGCGCTAAGCCGCGGCGGCGACCAGGCTGTCATCAAGGATAAATATAACTTCAACTTCTTCGGCGGCCGCACCAAGGAGACTGAGCGGCGCACCAAGGTCAAGGCGCGGGTCATCGCCTCGTCCCTCACCGAGCTCATCTCCCAGTCCAGCCAGGTCTTCCTCATGGGGCACCGCATGGCCGATCTGGACGCCTTGGGCGCGGCCATGGGCTTGGTTTGCATCTGCCGCAAGCGGGGCAGACCGGTTCGAATCGTGCTGGATCTTGAAAATAACGCCGCCAAGTCCCTGCTTTTGGCGCTCCAGGAGCACCCGGAGTACGACAACCTCTTCCTCTCCGGTGAGGATGCCCTCTTAGCCGCCGATGGCCGGAGCCTCCTCATCGTGGTGGACACCAACCGCCCCGACCAGGTGGAATCCCGGGCGCTTCTCGAGTCGGTCAACCGCGTGGCCGTCATCGACCACCACCGCCGCGCCGCGGACTACATCGAGCAGGTGGTCTTAAACCTCCACGAGCCCTTCGCCTCCTCGGCCTCGGAGCTGGTCACCGAGATCCTCCAGTACGCCGTGGAGCCCAAGGAGATCCGTACCATGGAAGCCCAGGCGCTTCTGGCCGGCATCGTCCTCGACACCAAGAACTTCTCCGTGCGCACGGGCTCGCGAACCTTTGAGGCCGCGGCCTTCCTGCGCCGCGCCGGCGCCGACACCGTGGACGTGAAGAAGCTCTTCCAGAACGACCTGGACGACACCATCGCCCGCTACCAGATTGTCCAGGCCGCGCGCCTATACCGCAACGAGATCGCCATCGCCGCCTTAGAGTATGCCACCACCCGCACCCTGGCAGCCCAGGCGGCCGACGAGCTTCTCAATATCAAGGGAATTCTCACCTCCTTTGTCCTCTACCCCGACGGCGAGCGGGTGGTGATCTCCGCCCGCTCCATCGGCGAGGCCAACGTGCAGGTGATTCTCGAGCCCCTGGGCGGCGGCGGCAACGCCGCCACGGCCGGCGCGCAGATCCCGGACAAATCCGTCCGGGAGGTGCTGACCGAACTGGTGGCGAGCATCGACAAATTCTACGAAGGATAAGAAAGGAAATGGAACCATGAAAGTGATTTTATTGCAGGATGTCAAGGGACAGGGCAAGCGCGGACAGCTCATCGACGTGTCCGACGGCTACGCCCGCAACTTCCTCCTTCCCCGGAAATTAGCCCAGGAGGCCACTGCCGACAATATCAACACCATGAAGATGAACGACAAGGCTCTGCAGGAAAAGCGTCAGAAGGAGCGCGAGCAGGCCGTTGCCCTGGCGGCGCAGCTCAAGGGGATGACCCTGGTGGTCAAGGCCAAGGGCGGCGGCGCGGGACGGCTGTTCGGCTCGGTGACCAACGCGGAAATCTCCGAAGCCCTGGCCGCCCAGAAGATCGACATTGACAAGCGGAAGATTGTGGTCAGCGAGCCCATCAAGAACGTGGGCACCTACACGGTCAAGTGTAAGCTCGGCTACGAGGTGACCGCAGACCTCACCGTGGAGATCCAGGAGGCGTAA
>DVGD01000242.1 GCA_018712905.1 Candidatus Avoscillospira stercoripullorum
CGTAGCCGAAGAAGATGGCAGCCACCAGCACCACCAGGGCGCCGGCGATGATGGCGGCCAGCAGGCCGCCGGAGACGCCGCTGCGGCGGGGCTGCTGGGGTTCCGGCTCCGGCTGGTGCACCGCATGGGACTTGGGATGGGCGGGCGGCGGCGGCGCGGCTGCCTCGGCCTCCCAGGGCGGGATGACCTCGTGGGCATTCACGGCCTCCGAGGGCGTCTCCACCTCGGGGATGAAAATGGTTTCCTGCTCGTGGAGCTGCCGCTCCATATCGCGCGTGGTGCGCTGGACGTCCGGCTCCGGCGTGACCTTGCCGGTGCGGGGCGTTTCAAACTTTCCTTTTTTTCTAATGGTAATCGCTCCTATCTCTTCCGCGGCCTCCGCCGCGGGATGAAACTGATGAAATCCACTCTGAGGTATCCTATATTATAGAAGAAAGCGCCCTTTTTTGCAATAACAATCAGGCTACGAATTTGTGACAGTTCTGTGAAAAATCGTTACGGATTGCCGTATTTTTCCCCATAATCCCTTTTTCTTCCGCATATTATGGCAGACTTGTCCACACAGAGCGGACATTTGTCAATGTGACAAAAATCGTTTCCCGCTGCCGTGCAGATTTGTTATATGCTACAAAAGCTTTGATTACTTGGAAAAACTCTTTGATTCTCAGGAAATTGTGGATTATAATATGCAATATGCACTATGATTTGTTCGCACTGGAGAGGTGATTGAAATGCACGACCAGCAACTCAGCCGCGCCTTGCCCCTGGAGCACGACGCCTGCGGCATCGGCGCCGTGGTATCCATCGATGGCATCGCCACCCACAAGACGGTGGACGACGCGCTGAAGATCGTGGAAAAGCTGGAGCACCGCGCCGGCAAGGACGCCACTGGAGAGACCGGTGACGGCGTGGGCATCCTTTTGCAGATTTCCCACAAGTTTTTTGAAAAAGTCGCCCGAGACATGGGCATTACCCTGGGTGGCCCCCGGGATTACGCCGTGGGCATGTTCTTCCTGCCCGAGGCCACGCTTCCCCGCAACCAGGCCAAGAAGCGGCTGGAGGTCATCACCCGCAAGGAGGGTATGGAGTTTCTCGGCTGGCGGGAGGTGCCCACCCGGCCGGAGATTCTCGGCAGCAAGGCGCGCTCCTGCATGCCCCACATCGCCCAGTGCTTCGTGCGCCGCCCGGCGGACGCGGCACCGGGGCTGGAATTTGACAAGCGGCTGTATCTCGTGCGCCGGGAGTTTGAGCAGAGCAACGAGAACACCTACGTTGCCTCCTTCTCCAGCCGCACCATCGTCTACAAGGGCATGTTCCTGGTGGGGCAGCTGCGCAACTTCTACCTGGATCTCCAGGACGAGGACTATGAATCCGCCATTGCCCTGGTGCACTCGCGGTTTTCCACCAACACCAACCCCAGCTGGGAGCGCGCCCACCCCAACCGCATGATTCTCCACAACGGCGAGATCAACACCATCCGTGGCAACGCCGACCGGATGCTCTCCCGGGAGGAGACCATGTCCTCGCCCCTGATGCAGAAGGCCGCCGACCGGATTCTCCCGGTGATCAACGCCGCAGGCTCCGACTCGGCCATGCTGGATAACACCCTGGAATTCATGGTGATGAACGGCATGGATCTTCCCCTGGCCATGATGATTCTCATCCCCGAGGCGTGGAACCACAACAAGAACATCGACCGCGCCCGGCGGGATCTCTACCACTACTATGCCACCATGATGGAGCCCTGGGACGGCCCTGCATCCATCGTGTTCTCCGACGGCGACCTGGTGGGCGCCCTCTTAGACCGCAACGGCCTTCGCCCCTCGCGGTACTATGTGACAAAGGACAACTATCTCATCCTCTCCTCGGAGGTGGGCGTGCTGCCCATCGACCCGGCCATGGTGGTGAAAAAAGACCGGCTTCGCCCGGGCAAGATGCTGCTGGTGGACACCCAAAAGGGTAAAATCATCGAGGACGACGACCTCAAGGCTCACTATGCCGCCCGCCGCCCCTACGGCGAGTGGCTCGACCAGAACCTGGTGTATTTAAAGGATCTGCCGGTGCCCAACAAGAAGGTCGAGCCCCTGAGCGACCTCCAGCGGGAGCGTCTCCAGCGCGCCTTCGCCTACTCCTATGAGGACTTGACCGGCGCCATCTTGCCCATGGCGCTCACCGGCCAGGAGCCCACCTCGGCCATGGGCGTGGACGTGCCCTTGGCGGTGCTCTCGGAAAAGCACCAGCCGCTGTTCCGCTACTTCAAGCAGATGTTCGCCCAGGTGACCAACCCGCCCATCGACGCCATCCGCGAAGAGAGCGTCACCGACACCACCGTCTACGTGGGCTCCGACGGAAATCTCTTAAAGGACGATCCCAAGAACTGCACGGTGCTCCAGATCAACAACCCCATCCTCACCAACGTGGATCTCATGAAGATCAAGTCCATGGACGCGCCGGGGTTCCACGTGGAGACCATTTCCATCCTCTATTATAAGAATACGTCCTTAAAAAAGGCGCTGGATCACCTGTTTGTGAGCTGCGACCGCGCCTACCGGGGCGGCGCGAACATCTTAATCCTCTCCGACCGGGGCGTGGATGAAAATCACGTGGCCATCCCGTCGCTTCTGGCCGTGTCGGCGCTGGAGCAGTACCTGGTGCGCACGAAAAAGCGCACGGCCGTCTCGGTGATTTTAGAGAGCGCCGAGCCCCGGGACGTGCACCACTTCGCCACCCTCCTGGGCTACGGCGCCCG
>DVGD01000243.1 GCA_018712905.1 Candidatus Avoscillospira stercoripullorum
GACAGAGCAGCGGGGGGTGTGTGCGGGGGGCAAAAAGCCCACCGCGCGTTCAATCAAACAGGATTTTGAAACTTTTTTGAAAGTTTCAAAATCCGCACAGCGTGGCGAAAAGACTTTTTCGACACGCTGAAGGGCGGGCCTTTTGGCCCGCCCTTTTTTGTATAACGAAAACCACGCGATAGTCGCGTGGTTTTCGTTATACAAAAAGCCGCGCTGTGAGATGTTCACAGCGCGGTTTTTTGGAATAAGTTAGTTCAGGCCGGCAGCGGCGGCGACTTCGGCGGCGAAGTCGTCCACCTTCTTCTCGATGCCCTCGCCCTTCTCGAAGCGAACGAAGGAGTTGACCTTGATGGAGCCGCCCAGGGACTTGGCAGTGGCAGCCACATACTGCTCCACGCTCATCTTGCTGTCCTTGACGAAGGCCATCTGCATGAGGCAGTTCTCCTCGTAGTACTTGCTGATACGACCCATGACCATCTTCTCAATGATGTTCTGGGGCTTGGGCTTGGCGGCCTTGGCATTCTCGTTCATGGCCAGCGCCAGCTGGATTTCCTTCTCCTTGTCCAGAGTGGCCTGATCCACGTCGGACTTGTCGCAGAAGGAGGGGTTCATGGCGGCGACCTGCATGCACAGATCCTTGCCCATCTCGGTGACGGCAGCGGGGTCAATGCCCTCCACAGTCATGTTCACCAGGACGCCGATACGGCCGCCCATGTGGTTGTAGGCCACGGTCACGCCGGTGTCATACCGGGCAAAGCGGCGCACCTTCAGGTTCTCGCCGACCACCAGCACCTTCTCGGGGATCATGTCGGCGATGGTCTTGTCCGTGCCGGGGTAGGTGCAGGCCATCAGAGCGTCCATGTCGGCGGGGTTCTGCTCCACGACGACCTTGGCCACATCGTTGACCAGCTCGACGAACACGGGGGACTTGGAGGCGAAGTCGGTCTCGGCATTGACCTCGACGATGCCGCCCACATTGCCCTCGACCACAGCGGCTACCATGCCCTCGGCGGCCACACGGCCGGACTTCTTGGCGGCAGCGGCCAGACCCCGCTCGCGGAGCCACTCGACGGCCTTGTCCATATCACCGTCGGAAGCGGACAGCGCCTTCTTGCAGTCCATCATACCGACGTTGGTCATTTCACGCAGTTTCTTAACATCAGCAGCAGTAAAAGCCATTGGGGATTCCTCCTATTTCACTTTGGTGACGGAACTTATTCCGCAGCAGCCTCTTCCGCGGCGGGCTCAGCGGCAGCGGCGGTCTCTTCGCCCTGCTTGCCCTCGGTGACGGCATTGGCCATGGTGGCGGCGATGAGGCGGATGGCGCGGATGGCATCGTCATTGCCGGGAATCACATAGTCCACTTCGTCGGGATCGCAGTTGGTGTCCACGATGGCGACCACGGGGATGTGCAGCTTGCGGGCTTCGGCGATGGCATTGCGCTCCTTGCGGGGGTCAACGATAAACAGGGCGCCGGGGAGCTTCTTCATTTCCTTCACGCCGCCCAGGTACTTCTCCAGCTTGGCAATCTCGCCCTGGTGCTTGATAACTTCCTTCTTGGGGAGCATGGCAAAGGTGCCGTCCTCTTCCATCTTCTTGAGCTGCGCCAGGCGCTCAATGCGGGTACGCATGGTCTTGAAGTTGGTGAGCATGCCGCCCAGCCACCGGGCGTTCACATAGAACTGACCCACGCGCTCGGCCTCTTCCTTGATGGCGTCCTGCGCCTGCTTCTTGGTGCCGACGAAGAGAATGCTCTCGCCGTTCTCGGCCAGCTGACGGACGAAGGCATATGCCTCCTCCAGCTTCTTCACGGTCTTCTGGAGATCGATGATATAGATCCCGTTGCGCTCCGTGTAGATGTAGGTGGCCATTTTGGGGTTCCAGCGGCGGGTCTGGTGGCCGAAGTGGACGCCAGCTTCCAGCAGCTGCTTCATGGATACGACTGCCATAATGTTTTTCTCCTTTTGTTTTGCCTCCACCCCAATCATCTCGATCCCCCACCGCAAGCGGCACTCGGGAGACAGATCCTCGGGTGTGTGGTCTAAATTTGCGCATTGCGCATCGGCTTATATTATAGACGAAGGATCCCCATAACGCAAGAGGAATCTGGGTATTTTTTTGAAATTTTCTCTTAAAATAGCATTTTGCGCTTTTCCCGCGGGCGGCAGACCTCCTTTGGGTTCACGTCCACCAAAATAAGGTCGCTGCCGATGCGGCGGATACACGCCCAGGGGATCACATAGATCTCGTGGCTGCCCCAAAGGCCAAAAAACCGCCCCGGTTTGGGCACAATCAGGGCAATGACCCGGCCGCACTCTAAATCCAGCTCCAGATCGCTGGTATAGCCCAGCCGGCAGCCGTCGGTGACGTTGATGACTTCCTTGCAGCTGAGCGCAGTAAACCGCTGGCACATATCCATCCCCTCCCGGCACCATCCTATGCACCGGGAGGCAATTTAAGAACTGATGGCCTTGCGAATGGAGCCCAGGGCGTTTTTCTCCAGGCGGGAGACCTGCGCCTGGGAGATTCCAATCTCCCGCGCCACCTCCATCTGGGTCTTCCCCTCGCGAAAGCGCAAGGTGAGAATCTCCTTTTCCCGCTTTCCCAGCTGCCCCATGGCGTCCCGGAGGGCGATTCGCTCCAGCCAGTGCTCATCGGTGTTGCGGGTGTCGCGCACCTGATCCATGACCATCAGAGGATCGCCGCCGTCGGCGTAAACCGGCTCAAAGAGAGACACCGGCGCGGTGATGGCGTCCATGGCGCTGACCACGTCGCCGCGCTGGAGCCCCAGGCGCTGGGCGACCTCCTCCAGGCTTGGGTCGCGCCCCAGCTCCAGCTGCATCTGCTCCTTACACTGGAGCACCCGGTAGGCCGTGTCCCGCACCGAACGGCTCACGCGGATGGCGCTGTTGTCCCGGAGATAACGGCGGATCTCCCCGGCAATCATGGGCACGCCGTAGGTGGAAAATCGCACCGGCTGGGAGAGGTCGAAGCCGTCGATGGCCTTGATGAGTCCCACGCAGCCCACTTGAAAGAGGTCGTCCGGGTTTTCGCCCCGGCCGGAAAATTTCTGGATCACCGACAAGACCAGGCGGAGGTTGCCGCTGATGAGCTTCTCCCGCGCCGCCCGATCTCCCGCCTTGCTCCGGCGCAGGAGCTCCAGCGTCTCCTTGTTGCTGAGCACCTGGAGCCGGGCGGTGTTGACGCCGCTGATCTCCACTTTCCCCTGCATGTCACCACTCCTTGCCAAATTTGGCGCGTACACGCCTCAGGCAAAGTATTTCCCCGGGAAGGGAATTTTATCCGGCAACAGCATATACGGGCACCTGACGAAAAACCGCCCTCGCGAGGAGGGCGGCTTTTGACTATTCGTTGAGGGCAAAGGCCTGCACGGCCTCCACCAGATCCACCACGGCGCTGCGCGAAACCAGGCAGACCGGCGTTCCGTCTACCTCGGCAAGGCAGAGCGTGCCATTGTAGCGGTAGAAGGCCAGGGTCATGGTGGGGTAGTTCTCATTGTCCAGGGTCAACGTGAGGCGGATTTCCTCGTCGCCGCTGGGCGTTTCGTTGGTGAAGGAGTCGGCGGTGAGGGCGGTGAGGGCATTTTGCAGGGCTTCCACGTCCAGCTCCTCGCCGTCGAGATAGAACTTACGCACTTCCTC
>DVGD01000244.1 GCA_018712905.1 Candidatus Avoscillospira stercoripullorum
CTTAACACATTTGCGCCGGTGAAGAAGAGGCCGGAGAGCTCGGTGAGGCGGCTGTTGGAGTAGGTGAGGGTGAGGTCGCCCGAGAGCACCGGCACGCCCAGGACGGCCTGGGTGGCGGTGAGGGTGTAGACCCCGGCGCGAAGGCGCTGGGGCTCGCCCAGGGACTTCACGGCGAAGCCCATGGCCTCCAGGGTGCGCCTGGCGCCGGCGGAGAGGTCGCCGGTCTCGCTCTGACCCTGGAGGCGGGCTTTCAGGGTGCCGTCGCGGTGAATCTCGCAGGTGCCGGCGGAAGAGGAGTAGAGGCTTAAGTAGCGGGTAGAATCGTCCTGCGCCAGAACCTCCGTGCCCAAAAGGGCGGTGGCGGCGCGGAGATCGGCGGCGGGATCCTCGCCCAGCTCCAATGCGTAGAGGGTCATGGTGTCGGGGACGGCGTCGGGGGAGAGGGAGACATCCCGGCTCTCGCAGAGCTCACTCAGGGCATTGGCCAGGCTGTCGGTCTGCTCCCGGGCGGCGATGCGGCTGGGGATCAGCAGCCCCAAAAGCGCCAGGTTGGCCAGAAGCAGAATGAGAATGACCAGATTTTTGAGCTTGGAGACGGGCATGGAATCCCTCCTTTCGGCGGATGCGGTGGAATTGCCTCCCCTTGGTGCCCAAGGGGAGGTGGCACACGCTAGTGTGCCGGAGGGGATCAGAACCACCGATCCCCGCGAGTCTTATGGGAATCGCCGGTGCCGGACAACCCCTCAGTCGCGCCTTGCGCGCCAGCTCCCCTTCACAGGGGAGCCCTTGGTGCGGTGCGTTTTGCGGGCGGCTGATAGCCGCCCCTACAGCCACGCTTTCGGGTTTTTTCGTAGGGGCGGCAGCGGCGGCATGAGGGCATGCCGCCCTACAGGTGCGGTGCATTTCCGACCCCGGCGTAGGGGTCGATGCCTACATCGACCCAAAGCCGCGCAAGCGGCTTAAGAAACCCAGCCGGCCTGGAGGGTGTCGCCCTGGAGCTGGTAGGAGAGCTCCAGCTTCTCCCCCGGCGCCAGGATGGCGGCGGCCTGGGTCACGGGCATCACCGGCAGGGTGGCGCCGGTGGTGGTGAAGGTCAGCGCCTGGGCGGTCATGGCGCGCACGCTCTGCCCTGCAAAGGTCACCTCGGCGGCGTGTCCCGCGGAGAGCGTCACCTTCACGCCCGAGAGATAGTAGTCGAAGGTACAGATGGTCTCGCCCGCGTCGCCCTCGGTGATGGCCGTGAGGTACAGCCGCGCTGCGCCGGCGGATTCTCCGGCGGTGAGGGTCGCCAGCCGCCGCGCCTCCTCCACCAGGGCTTCCTCGGTCTGGTCGGCGGCCTGGAAGCGGTCGTCGGCGGTGACGGTGAGGCGGATCTGGCCGTCGGGGGCGGCCTCCAAGGCGCAGCCGGCCTCGGTGAAGGAGGTCACGCCGGCGGCGTCGGTGTAGGTGGTGTCGCCGTAGGGGTTGAAGCCCAGGGCGGTGGCCAGGGCTTCTTGAAAGCGGCTGTCGCAGGGGCTCTCCACCTGGGCGTCGGGCAGGGCGGGGGCGCCGGTGGGCAGCAGGGAGAAGGCGTCCACGGTGGCGCCAACTTCAAAGGCAAAGGCCGAGCCGTCGGGGCGAAACTGCGCAAGGAGCGGCGAGAGGGTCTCGGCGGAGAGGCCGGTGGCGGCCTTCTGCACCGTGGCGCCCACCAGGTAGAGCGCCACCGCCTCGCCCTCGATCACCAGGGCGCAGGCGTCCACCTGGGGCAGCTCCACCTCCGGCGCGGCGTCCAGCCACGAGGCCAGCACCGCCGCGGGCAGGCGGAGGTCATAGGAGAAGTACACGCTCTCCCCCTGGAGCGCCGTGCGCAGGTCGCTGCGGGAGGAGATCTCCGGCGTCTGGGCGGTGTCCAGCGCCTGTCCCAGTGCGCCGCCCAGGGTTTCAAAGGCGGAATCCAGGGCGTCGAAGTCCCAGATGGCGGTGGAGCGGCCGGTTTCGGTGTTCACCGAGATGGCCAGGGGCAGCGCCGCGTCCATCACCGGCTCCTTGACCTCCAGATAGGCAAGCTCCGCCTGCTCAAGCCCCAGCAGGGAGGCCAGGGGCTGGAGGAGAGAGGAGAGGAAGGGACTTTTGCGGATGCTCTGGGCGGGCAGCGACATGACGGCCAGCACGATGAGGCTCACCGCCAGCACCACGATCACCACGTCCTTGATGAGCTCTTGTACCCGCCTTTTCATGCCGCCACCTCCTTTATCGAATCTTGGCAAGGGGACTGGACTTCTGCTGCACCTCCAAAAGCTCCACCAAAATGGCGTTGGAGACCAGGAAGCCCTTGGGCGTCAGCCGCCAGCGGCCGTTTTCCTCCTTTTTCGCCAGATCCCGCTGGGCGTAGGTGGTGAGTAACTGCTCCAGGGGGGCGAAGGGGAGAAGATAGGTCTGCATATACTCGTTTTCCTCGATGCCGTAGCTGGTGCGAAGCCGCAGCATCAGGTATTCCCCCGCACGCTCCCGGGTGGGGATGGCGTCGCAGGCGGAGAGGATGGTCTTCTGCTCCAAAATGCCGGTGATATACTGATCCAGGTCGGCGGCAGCGGTGTAGCGCTTGCCGGCAAAGTCCGACGCCGCCGCGGGGCCAAAGCCCAAATACGGGTCGCCCATCCAGTATTTGAGGTTGTGGCGGCACTCCAGGCCGGGCTTGGCGAAGTTGGAGATCTCGTACTGCTGGTAGCCGAAGGACTGAAGGGTCTCCACGGCGTAGAAGTACATGTCGGCCTGGGCGTCGTCGTCGGGGAGGTTGGCGCAGTCCTTGTACGCATAGAGCCTGGTGCCCTCCTCCACCTTGAGGCCGTAGCAGGAGAGGTGGTCGGGCTTTAAGTCCAGGACATTCCGAAGGGTGTTCATCCACTGCTGGCGGCTCTGGCTGGGGAGGCCGAACATGAGATCCACCGACACGTTGTTAAAGCCCGCCCGCCGCGCCAGGGACACGGCCTGCTGTGCCTGGGTGTAGGTGTGGGGACGTCCCAGGGCTTTGAGCTGGGCGTCGTCGTCGGTCTGGACGCCGATGGAGATGCGGTTGAACCCCGCCCGGCGGAGCTTTTCCAGGGACTGGGCATTGACGGAATCGGGGTTTGCCTCCAGGGTGATCTCGGCGTCCTTGGACAGGCGGAAGCGCCGGTCGATCTCGGTGAGGATGCGGATGAGCCCCTGGTGGCCGAAGAAGCTGGGGGTGCCGCCGCCGAAGTAGACGGTGTCCACCTCATAGCCCACCACCCGCTGGGCGCTCTCGCGGATGTGGGCGAGCACCGCCTGGAGGTAGAGATCCATGGA
>DVGD01000245.1 GCA_018712905.1 Candidatus Avoscillospira stercoripullorum
GGAACCCGCTCCCGTGGAAGAGACCGGCAGCAGCAGCGCCGTTGTCTGGGTCGTGGTGGCTGTGGCTGTGGTGGCCGTGGTGGTCATCGCCGTGGTGGTATCCAAGAAGAAAAAGAAGTAATTCCACGAAGTAACCCCACTGTGAAAAGGGCGGACACGTGAAATCCGTGCCCGCCCCCAGACTGTAGAAAAACCCCGCAAAAGACTGATGCGACAGAGTAGCGGGGGGTGTGTGCGGGGGGCAAAAAGCCCACCGCGCGTTCAATCAAACAGGATTTTGAAACTTTATTGAAAGTTTCAAAATCCGCACAGCGTGGCGAAAAGACTTTTTCGACACGCTGAGGCGTCGCTTCAGCGGCGCCTCTCCATTTCTTTATTTGTGAACGAGAAAATACTGTTCAAAGCCAGATACGCCGTCGGCATCGTAAAATTTTCTGGTGATAGATAAATTCTGTATGAGACTAATCCTGCAGCTTCAAAGGATACGAAATGTTGCAAATAAACGTATCCCTCCCTTTTACTTCTTCTTTGATTTTGTGACATAGCAATGCTCCCTCTATGATCAGCAGCGTTCATTTCTCTGCCTTTCATAAAGGGAGCATCTTTTTATATAGGGAGTAATTTGACTTTTTGCAGCATTAACAAAATTGACTTATAACGCAAGAAAATCATTTTGTTTCCCAATTATGATCATTTGTGGTCGATGTAGCCCTCGGCGCACAGGAGCTCTGCCAGAAGCACCGCGCCGCCGGCGGCGCCGCGCAGAGTATTGTGGCTCAGGCAGACGAACTTATAGTCATACTGCGTGTCGGGGCGCAGGCGGCCGATGGAGACGGCCATGCCGCCCTCCAGCATCCGATCCAGTTTGGTCTGGGGACGGTTCTCCTCCTCGAAGTAGTGCAGGAACTGCTTGGGGGCGGAGGGGAGGTTCAGCTCCTGGGCGCGGCCGGAGAAGTTCGCCCAGCATGCCTTGATCTCCTCCATGGAGGGCTTGTGCTCGCCAAAGCGCATGAAGCAAGCGGCCATATGGCCATTGCTGCAAGCCACGCGGAAGCACTGGGCGGTGATGGCGGGGCCATCGGCGTTGACAATCTTGTCGCCCTCGATGTGACCCCAGAGCTTCAGCGGCTCCTGCTCGGACTTCTCTTCCTCGCCGCCGATGTAGGGGATGACGTTGTCCACCATCTCCGGCCAGGTTTCAAAGGTCTTGCCGGCGCCGGAAATGGCCTGGTAGGTGCAGACCAGGGCGGCCTCCAGGCCGAACTTCTTCAGTGGATGCAAGGCGGGCACATAGCTCTGAAGGGAGCAGTTGGACTTGACGGCCACGAAGCCGCGCTTGGTGCCCAGGCGCTTTCTCTGGGCGTCGATGATTCGGATGTGATCGGCGTTGATTTCCGGCACCACCATGGGCACATCGGGCGTCCAGCGGTGGGCGGAGTTGTTGGAGACCACGGGGCACTCAAGCTTGGCGTACCGCTCCTCCAGCGCCCGGATTTCCTCCTTCTTCATGTCCACAGCGCAGAAGACAAAGTCTACCATATCGGCGATCTTCTCCGCGTCGGCCTCGGCGTCCAGAACCACCATGGAAGCGGCGCTTTCGGGCATGGGCTCTTCCATCGCCCAGCGGCTGCCGATGGCGTCGCGGTAGGTCTTGCCGGCGCTGCGGGCGCTGGCGGCCAAGGCCGCAATTTCAAACCATGGATGCACGCTGTTGAGGCAGACGAACCGCTGGCCAACCATACCGGTGGCGCCGATGATACCAACTTTGTACTTTTTCATTCCGAATCGCTCCATTTCACTGTGTTCTTGAAGTAGGGATTGCAACATTCAAAAAAATATACTATAATGCGTACTGGACACTATGCATGAATTTGGGAAATCTTTTTTGAATATGTACGCCGTAGAAAAGCAAATGTCTTTGAACGCTACATCATCATATCATATCCCCAGGCTCCTGTCAATGTTTATCCATGCAAATTGATGCCATTGGAAAGAGGTCGAATTGTTGAAAACACATGATTTTTTCTATGAGCTGCCGCCGGAGCTCATTGCCCAGACACCCCTGGAAAAGCGGGACAGCTCCCGCCTTATGACCCTCGACCGCACCACCGGCGCCGTGGGACACCACCATTTTTACGAAATCGTGGATTTTCTGAACCCCGGAGACTGCCTGGTGCTCAATAACTCCCGCGTGCTGCCGGCGCGTCTCCTGGGACACCGGGTGCCCACCATGGGCGCCGTGGAGGTGCTGCTGCTCCGGGACAAGGGCGACGGCCTGTGGGAATGCCTCACCAAGCCGGGACGCAAGACCCAGGCGGGCACGGAGCTTTCTTTTGGAGACGGCGCTCTCACCGCCACGGTGGAGGAGGCCATGGACAATGGCAACAAGCTCATCCGCTTCCACTATGAGGGGATCTTCCTGGAGGTGCTCGAGCGATTGGGCAAGATGCCCCTGCCGCCTTATATCAAAGAGGAGCTCCAGGATCCCGAGCGGTACCAGACCGTTTACTCCAAGATCAACGGCTCCGCGGCTGCCCCCACGGCGGGGCTCCACTTCACCAAGGAGCTTCTCCAAAAGATTGCGGACAAGGGCGTGAACATCGCCTATGTGACGCTCCATGTGGGACTTGGCACCTTCCGCCCGGTGAAGGCCGAGGACATCAGCGAGCACCAGATGCACAGCGAGTTCTGCATGATCTCCCAGGAGACGGCGGAGCTGCTCAACAAGACGCGTAAGGCCGGCGGCCGTCTGGTCTGCGTGGGCACCACCTCCTGCCGCACCCTGGAATCCCTGGCAGGGGAGGACGGGCTCTTCCACGAATCTTCGGCCTGGACGGATATTTTCATCTATCCCGGCTACCGCTTCAAGGCCATGGACGCCCTCATCACCAATTTCCATCTGCCCGAGAGCACCCTGGTGATGCTGGTGTCGGCCTTTGCCGGGCGGGAGCACGTACTCCACGCCTATGAGGAGGCGGTGAAGGAGCGGTATCGCTTCTTCTCCTTTGGCGACGCCATGTTCCTGGCCGACGGCCTGGACGGAAAGTGAGGCGCTATGTTTCAAGTTCTGAAAAAAGAGGGGGCGGCGCGGCGCGGCATCTTCACCTGTCCCCACGGCACCGTGCAGACGCCGGTCTTTATGAACGTGGGCACCCTGGGCGCCATCAAGGGCGCCCTGAGCGCGGCGGATTTGGAGAAGATCGGCACCCAGGTGGAGCTCTCCAATACCTATCACCTGCACCTGCGCCCCGGCGATCAGGTGGTGCGCAAGATGGGCGGCCTCCACAAGTTTATGACATGGAATGGCCCCATCCTCACCGATTCCGGCGGCTTTCAGGTGTTTTCCCTGGCCTCTCTGCGAAAGATCAAGGAGGAGGGCGTGTATTTTGCCTCCCATGTGGATGGGCGGAAGATCTTTATGGGTCCCGAGGAGAGCATGCAGATCCAGTCCAACCTGGGCTCGGACATCGCCATGGCCTTTGACGAGTGCGTGGAAAACCCCGCGCCCTACGACTATGTGAAGCGCTCCTGCGAGCGGACGGCGCGGTGGCTGGTGCGCTGTAAGACCGAGCTTGACCGCCTCAACGCATTGCCCGACACGGTGAACCCCGGCCAGGTGCTCTTTGGAATCAACCAGGGCGGCACCTACCCCGAGCTTCGCATCCGCCACATGCAGGAGATTGCCCAGCTCGACCTGCCCGGCTACGCCATCGGTGGCCTGGCGGTGGGGGAGAGTACCGAGACCATGTACGAGATCATCGAGGCGGTGGAGCCCTATATGCCCCAGGACAAGCCCCGGTATCTCATGGGCGTGGGCACGCCCTCCAATATCATCGAGGCTGTGGCTAGGGGCGTGGACTTCTTTGACTGCGTCATGCCCGCCCGCAACGCCCGCCATGGAAGGCTCTTCACCTGGGACGGCGCCATCAACCTCAAAAACGCCAAGTATGAGCTGGATCCGTTGCCCATCGATCCCAAGTGCGACTGCCCAGTCTGCCGCCGGTATTCCCGGGCGTACCTGCGCCACCTCTTCAAGGCAGAGGAGATGCTGGCCATGCGGCTGTCGGTCATGCATAATTTGTATTTTTATAATACGCTCATGTCGAAAATCCGCGGCGCCCTGGACAGCGGCACCTTTGACGCCTTCCGCAGCGCCTATTCTGCGGTGCTGGATCGGAAAATTTAGCGAAATCACTTGCAATTGTGAGAGAATATTTGTATAATATCAATACTTTTGAAAAACGGAGGAAGTTCCATGCCAGCAGATAGTATGTCCATGATCGTCATGCTTGTGGTGATGGTCGCTGTGTTCTACTTCTTCTTGATCCGCCCGGAGAACAAGAAGAAAAAGGCCATGAATGAGATGCG
The DNA here is from genome assembly GCA_018712905.1 of Candidatus Avoscillospira stercoripullorum. GTDB lineage: Bacteria > Bacillota > Clostridia > Oscillospirales > Oscillospiraceae > Avoscillospira > Avoscillospira stercoripullorum. The sequence continues at coordinate 4,369 of DVGD01000245.1, forward strand.
TAGCAGCCTGAAGGTGGGCGACAATATCACCACCATCGGCGGCGTTGTGGGCGATATCGTCTTTGTCAAGGACGAAAACATCGTCATTGAGACCGGCGCGGACAAGGTTCGCATCGAGTTCACCAAGTGGGCTGTTTCCACCAACAATACGGCTGAGAAGGCCGCTACCAAGGCCAAGGAGGCCGCAATGGCGGCGCGGAACGAGGCCAAGAAAAAGAAAAAGGGTTAATTCCCATTGCCGCAAAGGGCGCGCTGCGAGACTGCAGCGCGCCCTTTTGCGCCTTTTTTCCGGGAGGCTCCGGTTAAAGAACGGCCAAAGGCGCGAAGGCTGCATATAGTAAGGTAGCAACTTCAAAGGAGTGATGCAGATTGGGTGAGATCACCCTTTCCACGCTGGAGGTGGGCAAATGGGGCAGCGTGGGAGAAATTGCGCTGACAGGCAGCATCCGGCGGCGGCTCCAGGAGCTGGGCTTTGTTCGCGGTACGCCGGTGCAGTCCCTTTATGATGCGCCTTCGGGTTCCCCCCGCGCCTTTGGGATCCGGGGCGCCGTCATTGCCCTGCGCCGCAGCGACTGCGCCATGATTTCGGTGACCCCCTGGCAGCGGGAGGACATATGAAGCCGGCAGAGACAGAACGCGAGATCGTGGTTGCCCTGGTTGGGAACCCCAATGTTGGGAAAAGTACCCTCTTCAACGCCCTCACCGGTCTTCATCAGCATACCGGCAACTGGCCGGGCAAAACCGTGGAGGTGGCGCAGGGGACATATCGCTACAAGGGAAGATCGTATGTGCTGGTCGATCTTCCGGGGACGTATTCCTTGCTCTCTCAATCGGAGGAGGAGCGAATCGCCGCGGAATTTCTCCTCTCCAAGAAGGCGGATTGTACGCTGATCCTGGGCGACGCCACGTGCCTGGCGCGGAACCTCACCCTGGCATTGCAGGTGATGCAAATGACGGATCACTGCGTGCTATGCGTCAATCTGCTCGATGAAGCACGCCGGCGCCATATCGACGTGGATCTGCGCATGCTGTCCAATCGCCTGGGCGTTCCCGTGGTGGGGACGTCTGCCAGCCGGGGCGCGGGACTTGACCATGTCAAAGAGGCAATCCGCAACATGGCAGAAGGCTTCTCGGTGTCCCATCCCCTTCACGTTCTCGAGGAGGGGGAAGCCGCCTACGCCGGTACGGCAGAGCATGTATCCGACCGCGTTGCCACCCGATTTGTCCACCGCGCCGAGGAAATTGCGTCGGCTGTCGTCCAGGGAGACGTGGTGCCCAGGATGGGATGGCTCGACCGAATCACGCTGGGTAGATGGAGCGGCAGATTTCTCATGGTGGCGCTGCTGCTCCTTGTATTCTGGCTTACCATGTTTGGCGCCAATATCCCATCCCAATGGCTGGAGGCGGCATTTGCAGAGCTAGGCACGCTGCTTGCCAGGGGAGCCCGGGAATTGTCGCTTCCCGGGTGGCTTTCCGGGATTTTATTGGACGGCGCCTACGAGACAGCCACCCAGGTGGTAGCGGTCATGCTGCCGCCCATGGCCATCTTCTTTCCGCTGTTTTCCTTGCTGGAGGATTTGGGATATCTTCCCCGCGCCGCCTTTTTGATGGATCATAGCTTCGCCAAGTGCGGCGGCTGCGGCAAGCAGGTGCTCACCATGGCCATGGGCTTTGGCTGCAATGCCGCCGGGGTCACCGGATGCCGGATTATCGCCTCGCCCCGGGAGCGGCTCATCGCCATCCTCACCAACGCCTTGGTGCCCTGCAACGGGAGGTTTCCGGCGATGATTGTGCTCATCAGCCTGTTTTTCTCCCAGAATGGCTTTTTAGCCGCCGAGATCCTCACGGCCTTTGTCCTATTGAGTGTCTGGATGACGCTCATGGCCTCGGCCGTTCTCAGCAAAACCGCGGTACGGAAGCAGTCGTCCCATATGGTGCTGGAGATCCCGCCCTTCCGAAAGCCCAGGGTGGGTCGAATCCTCCTGCGGTCGCTGCTGGATCGCACCGCAAAGATTACCGCCCGCGCCATTTCCGTGGCGGCGCCGGCGGGGATGGTCATCTGGGTGCTGGAGCACTGGGAGGTGGGAGGCGCCTCCGTCCTCGCCCATGTGGCGGCAGCCTTGGAGCCGGTGGGGGCATTTTTGGGCATGAGCGGCGTGATTTTGGCTGCGTTTCTTCTTTCCTTTCCGGCCAATGAGCTGCTTCTTCCGATGGTTGTCACGCTTCTAAACGGCGCGGCGCATCTGGCGGAGGAGGCGGGCAGCGGCCTGGCGGCGCTGCTTTTTGCAAACGGCTGGACATGGAAGACCGCCCTTTGCACCATTCTATTTTTGATGTTTCACTGGCCGTGCGCCACCACCTGCCTCACCATCCGAAAGGAGACCGGCTCCTGGCGCTGGACGCTGGTGGCCATGGCGGTACCCACCACCATCGGCATGGCGCTCTGCGCGCTGGTGGCGCGAATATAGATATAGGAAATCCCGCCCACTTTATGGGCAGGATTTCCTGTTTATGGATTTGGCAAAAACTCCTGGGTGATTGGCATATCGTTCCAATATTTTCCGTCTGAGCGGAAGAATTTTCGCTCAACTGCTCCCTCATATGTCGTGTAATCAATGACAAACACCTGACCGACTTCAATTTTCATTTCCGTGGGATAATTGTTGTAGGGAAGGACGTTTTGCACCGTTGGCGCGTCTTTGAAATCATCGTAGGCATTTTACTGGCGGTAATATTGCCGATACTGATACTCTTCCAAAAAAGATCGGGTGTTCTGATAGCCAAAATAAGTTGCAGGATATGCCGTTCCATTCACTTCAATGGTCTCAAAATCGGGCTCTGGAACATCGAGCTGTGAAAGATCCTCCGCATGCACCAGATCTCCATATATTTCATGGAGCTGGTTGGCCATGCATGGCACGGAATAGCTGAAATCCAGGCCGTCAATCACAGTGTGGGCAGCGCCGTAAATTCCCATGATACGCTCTCCTTCCAATGCATCGAAGGCGCGGCAGAAATTCTCGACCATGATGTTTTCCCGATAGACTGGATTGTCCGTCTTATAAAATGTCTTCCCTTGGCGGATGACCTCCTGGGTGATCTCGTATGCTTCAGATTTCTCAAGACCCTGCTCTTCCAGGTAGGCAAGATACCGCGCACCGGTGGTGTCATACTGATGCCCTAAGTCTGTTCCGTGGAATATGGTCTCAGGGCAGTCCTGCTTGATTGTACGGTAAAACTCCAGAACATCCTCGGAATGTTGAGAGGTGCCTGCCCAATCCCTGTAAAGCTGTTCCAAAATCGTGTCGTCTTCGGCTTCCATCCAAAGGTTTAGGTAAGCCGCGGTATAATAGGGAAGCTCCACAAACAAATGCCGCATGCCCTCTTCGTGATAATACTTGCTCTATATGGCCAGCTCTTCCTGGATGATACTGGGCATATCATGGATTTCCCCATATAAGTAGATCTCGCCTTGGGGAGAATCCGATGTCGAAT
>DVGD01000246.1 GCA_018712905.1 Candidatus Avoscillospira stercoripullorum
GTAAAACTCCCGTTTTTCCGGGCAGGTGGTGAGCTCAGGGCTCACCGCGGCGGCCAGGGTGCAGCCGGGGGTGGTTTCCATCAAGGACAGGAGCTTTTGCCCCATGCGCCCGGTGGCGCCGTGTACGATAATCTCCATGGCTGCCACCTCAGACCATCAAGCCCTGGCGGCGCATCTCGTCCAGAAGCACCTGGCGATGCTGGTCCTCCATGGGCGTCAAGGGCAGGCGCAGATAGTCCTCGCAGAAGCCCATGGCAGCCATGGCAGCCTTGACGGGGATGGGGTTCACCTCGGAGAAGAGGGCGCGGATGAGCTTGAGATACTTGCACTGCATCTCGGCGGCGCCGGAAACGTCCCCGGCGAAGAACTTGTGGCACAGCTCCGACGTCTCCTTGGGCAAAAGGTTAGAAAGCACCGAGATAACGCCCAGGCCGCCCATGGAGAGGATGGGCACGATCTCGTCGTCGTTGCCGGAGTAGATGTCCAGCTTGTCGCCCAGCAGCGCCTTGGTCTCCACAATGGCGGAGATGTTGCCGTTGGCCTCCTTGATGGCGGCGATATTGGGGTGCTCGGCCAGCTTCACATAGGTGGCCGGCTGGATGGCCGTGCCGGTGCGGGAGGGAACATTATAAATAATGAGGGGCTTGGTGGAGGCGTCGGCGATGGCGTTGTACATGGCCACCAGGCCGTTCTGGGTGGCCTTATTATAGTAGGGCGTCACCACCAGGCAGGCGTCGGCGCCGGCCTGGCAGGCAAAGCGGGTGAGGTCGATGGCGTAGGCCGTGTCGTTGGAGCCGGTGCCGGCGATGACGGGCACGCGGCCGGCAGTGCGCTCCACGGTGAAGGCGATGGCGTCCCGGTGCTCCTGGTCGGTGAGGGTGGAGCCCTCGCCGGTGGTGCCGCAGATCACCAGGGCGTCGATTCCCTGGTCAATCTGCCAGTCGATAAGCCGCCCCAGCTGGGCAAAATCAATGCCGTCGGCGGTAAGGGGGGTAATGAGGGCTGTCGCTGCGCCTCGAAAGATCGGTTCCTTGGTCATGGTATCAGACTCCTTTTCCATGGGGTTTAAAAAACAGCAGCCGACGGAGGCCGGCTGCTGTTCAGAATCGGGGGAGGAATCCACCCGTTCCCTGAAAGTAGCTCTCCGCTTGCGCGACAGTCGAAGAGATATTCTCCCTCCGCCCAGCACCGCCTTCCACCTCGGCGGCCTTCGGCGGTGGTGCCTTTCGCAAGCGGTACAGGCTTGTGAAGCCCTCCCGCCGCTTGTTACTCTTCAACACCGCGCCTCTACTCTCTTTGTTTACTTGATGAGATCGTATCATTTCTTGGGGAAATTGTCAATGGTCTGCCGCAGATTTCCGCGCCGGCCGCATGCTGATACAGTTTATTCATATTTCTTTCAAAAAATGTTCGATTTTTCGTTACCGGTCGTTCAAGATTTCCCGGGGGAAATCCTGTATTATATAGCCATCAGGACGGAACAACAAAGCCTCCTGTCATGATAGATGCAAGTTTTCTCTTTCTCCTCTCTTTTCTTCTTTCTCTTTCTCTCTCTTAAACGCAGGCCGCCCGGTGATCCCGGGCGGTTTGCGTTTTTGTATATCTCCTGCTGCGGCGGCATATGCTAGGGCGGGAGGGATTTGGTGTGCGAAAAAAACCTTGGCTTGCAACATTGAGCTTTATTTTGCTCACCGAGGCTGTGGGCGGCCTCAGCGCACTCCTCAGCGGCGGGATGGAACTCTATGAAAGCGGCATTCAAAAGCCGCCGCTCTCGCCGCCGGGCATAGTGTTCCCCATTGTGTGGACGATTCTCTTTGCCCTTTTGGGTATCGGCGCGGCGCGGATCTACCTGGCGCCGGATTCTCCCGAGCGAACCAAGGCGCTGACACTCTACTTTGTGCAGCTGGCCGTCAACTTTTTCTGGAGCATTCTCTTTTTCCGGTTTGAGGCCTTCGGATTTGCGCTTTTGTGGCTGATTTTACTGTGGATTTTGATTCTCTGGATGGCCGACGCCTTCGCCCAGGTGGACAAATGGGCGTCGGCGCTGCAAATTCCCTATATCCTATGGGTAGCCTTTGCGGGATACCTGAACTTCGGCGTCTGGCGGCTCAATTGAGTGCGCCGCCTGCGCGGCGCGGGTCGATGCGGACATCGACCCCTAGGATTTTGCAAAAAACCGGTGCGCTGCAAAGCGCACCGGTTTTTTCCTTACAGACTTTCGTTGTCGATCATGTCCTGGGTCACCGAGGATTCGGGGGTGACCAGGGGCTGGAAGTCGCGGTAGATCTGAAGACCCGAGCCAGCGGGGATCAGCTTGCCGATGATGACGTTCTCCTTCAAGCCCACCAGGTGATCCACCTTGCCCTTGATGGCGGCCTCGGTCAAGACCTTCGTGGTCTCCTGGAAGGAGGCGGCGGAGAGGAAGCTCTCGGTGGCCAGAGACGCCTTGGTGATGCCCATGAGGATCAGGCTCTTGGTGGCCAGCTTGAGGTCGGTCTCGCCGGCGTCGATGCGCGCCTGGACGGCCTCGTTGGCCTCGTCAAACTCGAAGGCATCCACCACGGTGCCGCTGAGAAGCTCGGTGTCGCCGGGATCCTCCACACGCACCTTGCGCATCATCTGGCGGATGATGACCTCGATGTGCTTATCGTTGATGTCCACGCCTTGCTGGCGGTACACGGCCAGGACTTCCTGGGTGAGGTACTCCTGCACGGCCTCCTCGCCGGAGATTCTGAGCACGTCGTGGGGGCTGAGGGCACCATCGGTGATGCGGTCTCCCTTGCTGATGCGCTGGCCGTTCTCCACGCGAAGACCCACGGAGTAGGGCACCTGGTACTGCTTGACCTCGCCGTCGTCAGCGGTGACGGTGATGTTCCGCAGGGCGGTGCGGTGGGTCTCGTCGATGTCCACCACGCCGTCAATCTCGGAGATGGTAGCCATCTTCTTGGGCTTACGCGCCTCAAACAGCTCTTCGACACGGGGAAGACCCTGGGTGATATCGTCGCCGGCGACGCCGCCGGTGTGGAAGGTACGCATGGTAAGCTGCGTGCCGGGCTCGCCGATGGACTGAGCCGCGATGATGCCAACGGCCTCGCCCAGGTTGACAAGCTCGGAGGTGGCCAGGTTCATGCCGTAGCACTTGGCGCACACGCCGCTCTTGGCGCGGCAGCCCAGCACCGTGCGGGCATAGACCTTGCGGATGCCGTGCGCCTCAAAGACGTCGGCGTCCTCGGGCTTCATCATCTCGTCCTTGCTCTTGAGGAGCTCGCCGGTGGCGGGATCATAGAGATCGTCCACCAGGAAGCGGCCGCGGATGCGGTCACCAAAGGTCTCGATGACCTGTCCCTTCTCCTCGTAGGTGCCCAGCCAGATGCCGTGCTTGGTGCCGCAGTCCTGGTAGCGGATGATGACGTCCTGGGAGACGTCCACCAGGCGGCGGGTGAGGTAACCGGAGTCGGCGGTACGAAGGGCGGTATCGGTCATGCCCTTTCGAGCGCCTCGAGAGGAGATGAAGTATTCCAAGACCGACAGACCTTCACGGAAGTTGGCCTTGACGGGGATTTCAATGGTACGGCCGTTGGTATCGGCCATGAGGCCGCGCATACCGGCTAGCTGACGGATCTGGTTCATGCTGCCGCGGGCGCCGGAGTCAGCCATCATGAAGATGGGGTTGAACTCGTCCAGGTTATCCTGCAGGGCGTTGGTAACTTCCTTAATGGTGTCCTCCCACTGGCGAACCGTGAGGCGGTAGCGCTCGTCGTTGGTGATAAAGCCGCGCTTATACTGCCGGTCGATCTTGACGACTTCCTTCTCGGCCTCGGCAATGAGCTGATACTTCTTCTCGGGCACCGACATATCCATGATGGAGACGGTGATGGCGCCGCGGGTGGAGTACTTATAGCCCAGAGCCTTGATGTCGTCGAGCATCTCGGTGGCGATGGTAAAGCCGTGCTTGCGGATGCAGCGGTCGATGATTTTGCCCAGGAGCTTCTTGCCCACCTTCTCGGTGATCTCCAGCTTGAAGGCATTGGCCGGGTCGGAGCGATCCACAAAGCCCAAATCCTGGGGCACCTTCTCGTTGAAGATCAGGCGTCCCACGGTGGCGTCGATGATCTCATGGCGCTTGACGCCGTCGATCTCCTTCTCCACCCAGACCTTGATGGGGGCATGGAGTCCCACCACACGGCGGCAGTTGTCGCTCTCCACCGGCTTTACCTCGCCCTCGGCGAAGTCCACCATGGTGTCGTAGGCCAGCATGGCCTCGTCCACCGAGGAGAAGATCTTGCCGGCGCCGGGCTCGTCGTCCCGGACGAAGGTGAGGTAGTAGGTGCCAAGGATCATATCCTGGGTGGGCACGGTGACGGGCATGCCGTCCTGGGGTCTCAGGAGGTTGTTGGCCGAGAGCATGAGCATTCTCGCCTCGGCCTGGGCTTCGGCAGACAGGGGGACGTGGACGGCCATCTGGTCGCCGTCAAAGTCGGCGTTGAAGGCGGTACACACCAGGGGATGGAGCTTGATGGCGCGGCCTTCCACCAGCACCGGCTCAAAGGCCTGGATGCCCAGGCGGTGGAGGGTAGGCGCACGGTTGAGCATCACCGGGCGATCCTTGATGATGTCTTCCAAGGCGTCCCAGACCTCGGTCTTGCCCTTGTCGATCATCTTCTTGGCGGACTTGATGTTGTTGGCCAGGCCGTCCTCCACCAGCTTTTTCATGACGAAGGGGCGGAAAAGCTCAATGGCCATTTCCTTGGGCAGGCCGCACTGATAGAGCTTGAGCTCAGGGCCGACGACGATCACCGACCGGCCGGAGTAGTCCACGCGCTTGCCCAGCAGGTTCTGGCGGAAGCGTCCCTGCTTGCCCTTGAGCATGTCGGACAGGGATTTGAGGGCGCGGTTGTTGGCGCCGGTGACGGCGCGGCCGCGGCGGCCATTGTCGATGAGGGCGTCCACAGCCTCCTGGAGCATGCGCTTTTCGTTGCGGACGATGATATCCGGGGCGCTCAGCTGCAACAGGCGCTTGAGGCGGTTGTTGCGGTTGATGACCCGGCGGTAGAGATCGTTCAAGTCAGAAGTCGCGAACCGGCCGCCGTCGAGCTGCACCATGGGGCGAAGCTCCGGCGGGATCACCGGCAGGACGTCCATGATCATCCACGTGGGGTCGTTGCCGGAGCTGCGGAAGGACTCCACCACCTCCAGGCGCTTGATGATGCGGAGCTTCTTCTGGCCGGAGGCGTCCTTGAGCTCCTTGCGCAGCTGCTCAGAGAGATCGTCCAGGTTGAGCTCGGCAAGGAGGGTCTTGATGGCCTCGGCGCCCATGCCGGCCTGGAAGTCGTCCTCGTACTTCTCCCGCATGTCGCGGTACTCCTTCTCGGAGAGGATCTGGTACTTGGACAGAGGGCAGTCACCGGGATCGGTGACGATATAGTTGGCAAAATAGAGGACTTTTTCAAGAATCCGGGGGCTGATATCCAGCAGCAGACCCATCCGGGAGGGAATGCCCTTGAAATACCAGATGTGGGAGCACGGCGCGGCCAGCTCAATGTGACCCATGCGCTCCCGGCGCACCTTGGCCTTGGTGACCTCCACGCCGCAGCGGTCGCAGATCTTGCCCTTATAGCGGATCTTCTTATACTTGCCGCAGTGGCACTCCCAGTCCTTGGTGGGTCCAAAGATGCGCTCGCAGTACAGGCCGTCCCGCTCGGGCTTCAGGGTACGATAGTTGATGGTCTCGGGCTTTTTGACCTCGCCGTAGGACCACTCCCGAATCTTCTCCGGTGAAGCAATACCAATTTTAATCGCGTCAAAGGTTTCCATAAAGTATCGCCTCCTTATTCTTCCTCGTCTCCGGTGCCCACATCGCTGAGCAGGTCACCGAACACGTCGTCCTCATCCTGGATCTCAAAGCCGGCGTCGGCGGCCTCATCCTCGGCCACGTCCTTCTCCTTGCCGTCGTAGAGCTCCAGCTCGTCTTCATTGTAGTTGGGGTGGTTGCCCGCGGTGTAGACCACCTCGTCGTCATCGTCGTCCTTGAGCTCGATCTCGTCGCCGTTGGCGCCCAGCACCTTGATATCCAGGCACAGGGACTGGAGCTCCTTGACCAGAACCTTGAAGGATTCGGGCACGCCGGGACGGGGTACGTTGTGACCCTTGACGATGGCCTCGTAGGTCTTCACACGGCCAGTGACATCGTCGGACTTGACCGTGAGGATTTCCTGCAGGGTATAGGCAGCGCCGTATGCCTCCAGCGCCCAGACTTCCATTTCGCCGAAGCGCTGGCCGCCGAACTGCGCCTTGCCGCCCAGAGGCTGCTGGGTGACCAGGGAGTAGGGTCCAGTGGAACGGGCGTGGATCTTGTCGTCCACCAGGTGGTGGAGCTTGAGGAAGTAAACATAGCCCACGGTGACCAGGTTGTCAAAGCGCTCGCCGGTGCGGCCGTCGTAGAGGACGGACTTACCGTCTTCGCGGAGGCCGGCAAGCTTCAGGGTCTCGCGGATGTCCTTCTCGTTGGCGCCGTCGAAGATGGGGGTAGCCACCTTCCAGCCCAGAGCCTGGGCGGCGTAGCCCAAGTGGACGTCCAAAACCTGACCGATGTTCATACGGGAAGGCACGCCCAGGGGGTTCAAAACGATGTCCAGCGGCGTACCGTCGGGCAGGAAAGGCATATCCTCCTCGGGGAGGACGCGGGACACAACGCCCTTGTTGCCGTGACGGCCGGCCATCTTGTCGCCCACGGAGATCTTCCGCTTCTGGGCGATATAGACCCGGACGACCTTGTTGACGCCGGGGGACAGCTCGTCGCCGTTTTCGCGGGTGAAGACCTTCACGTCCACGATGATGCCGCTCTCGCCGTGGGGCACCTTCAGAGAGGAATCGCGGACTTCGCGGGCTTTCTCACCGAAGATGGCGCGCAGCAGGCGCTCCTCGGCGGTGAGCTCGGTCTCGCCCTTGGGGGTGACCTTGCCCACCAGATAGTCGCCGGAGGTCACTTCGGCGCCCACGCGGATGATGCCGTTCTCGTCGAGATCCTTGAGGGTGTCCTCGCCGACGTTGGGGATGTCGCGGGTGATTTCCTCGGGGCCGAGCTTGGTATCCCGGGACTCGGTCTCATACTCTTCAATGTGAATGGAGGTGAAGACGTCCTCGCGCACCAGGCGCTCGTTCAGGAGAATGGCGTCCTCGTAGTTGTAGCCTTCCCAGGTCATGAAGCCGATGAGCACGTTCTTGCCCAGGGAGATTTCGCCCTGGGAGCAGCTCGGGCCGTCGGCGATGACCTGGCCGTTCTCCACCCGCTCGCCGGCGGAGACGATGGGGCGCTGGTTGACGCAGGTGCCCTGGTTGCTGCGGGCGAACTTGGTGAGGGTGTACTCCTCCACGCGGCCGTCGTCGTAGCGGACGGTGATGTTGGTGGCGGAGACCTTGGTGACCACACCGTCGCCCTTGGCGGTGATGCAGACCTCGGAGTCCACGGCGCACTTATGCTCGATGCCGGTGGCCACGATGGGCGCCTCGGTGACCATCAGCGGCACGGCCTGGCGCTGCATGTTGGCGCCCATGAGGGCGCGGTTGGCGTCGTCGTTTTCCAGGAAGGGAATGAAGGCCGTTGCCACAGAGGTCATCATCTTGGGCGAGACGTCCATATAGTCGATGACGTCGCGATCCACGGAGATGATCTCGTTGCGGTGGCGGCAGGTGACACGGGCGTTGAGGAGGCGGCCATCCTCGCCGATGGGCTCAGCGGCCTGGCAGACGTAGTAGTCATCCTCCACGTCGGCGGTCATATACTCCACAATGTCGGTGACCACACCAGTGGCCTTGTCGATCTTGCGGTAGGGAGCTTCCACGAAGCCGTACTCGTTGATCCGGGCGTAGGTAGCCAGGTAGTTGATGAGGCCGATGTTGGGGCCTTCAGGCGTCTCGATGGGGCACATACGGCCGTAGTGGCTGTAGTGGATATCGCGCACGTCGAAGGAGGCGCGCTCCCGGCTCAAACCGCCGGGGCCGAGGGCGGAGAGGCGACGCTTGTGGGTGAGCTCCGCCAGGGGGTTGTTCTGATCCATGAACTGGCTCAGAGGCGAGGAGCCGAAGAACTCCTTGATGACGGCCGTGACAGGCCGGATGTTGATAAGGCTCTGGGGGGTGACGGTGTCGAGATCCTGCACGGTCATGCGCTCGCGGATGACCCGCTCCAGGCGGGTGAAGCCCACGCGGAACTGGTTCTGCAGGAGCTCGCCCACGCAGCGAAGGCGGCGGTTGCCCAGGTGGTCAATGTCGTCGGTGGTGCCGGCGCCGTGGACCATGCAGCCCAGGTAGTTGATGGAGGCCAGGATATCGTCCTTGGTGATGTGCTTGGGGATGAGATCCTCGGCGTGCTCCTCGATGGCGTCGGCCCAGTCCTGGGAGTCGGCGCGGCCATACTTCTCGAGCAGCTCCTTGAGGGCGGCGAAGCAGACCTTTTCCTTGATGCCGTACTGCTTGGGGTCAAAGTCCACGAATTGCGCCATGTCCACCATGCCGTTGGAGAAGACCTTCACGGTCTTGCCGTCCATGGTGGTGATGACGGCCTCGTTGACGCCGCGGCGGGAGATCTCCTTGGCCTTCTCGCGGTTCAAGGTCTCGCCGTCCATGGCGATGATATCGCCGGTGAGGGGATCGGCCACAGGCGCGGCCAGGGTCTGGCCGGCCAGGCGGGTCCAGATGTCCATCTTCTTGTTGAACTTATACCGGCCGACCTTGGAGACGTCGTAGCGCCGGGCGTCGAAGAACAGGGCGTCCAGGTAGCTCTCGGCGCTCTCCACCGTGGGAGGCTCGCCGGGACGAAGGCGGCGGTAGATCTCGAGAAGGCTCTCTTCCCGGGTCTTGCAGGTGTCCTTCTCGAGGGTCGCAAGAATGCGCTCGTCCTCGCCGAAGAGCTCCTTGATCTGCCCGTCGGTCTCCACGCCAAGGGCGCGGATGAGGCATGTGATGGGAATCTTGCGGTTTTTATCAATGCGGACGTAGAAAACGTCCATGGGGTCGGTCTCATACTCCAGCCAGGCGCCGCGATAGGGAATGACGGTGGCGGTGTAGGTGTGCTGGTCGGCCTTGTCCACCTCGTGGCCGTAGTACATGCCGGGGCTGCGGACGATCTGAGAGACAATGACGCGCTCTGCGCCATTGATGACGAAGGTGCCGCCGTTGGTCATCAGCGGGAAATCTCCCATGAAGATCTCCTGCTCCTTGATCTCGTCGGTCTCCTTGTTGTGCAGGCGCACCCGCACCTTGATGGGCTTGGCATAGGTGGCGTCGCGCTCCTTGCACTCCTCCACGGTGTACTTGGGAGGCTCGTTCATGCTGTAGTCGAGGAAGCTCAGCTCCAGGTTTCCGGTGTAGTCGGTGATGGTGTCGACGTCCTTGAAGACCTCGTTGAGTCCCTCAGCCAGGAAACGCTCATAGGAATCCTTTTGAATCTTCAAGAGGTTGGGGATCTCGAGAATTCTGTCGTCATCATGCTTGGCATAGCTCTTGCGAAGGGTCTTGCCGTACATGACGTCCTTAACCATTGCCATGTAAGATCATCACAGCCTTTCCTTTGGAATTCGCGTAGTTGGCACACCCGGCGGTGTTGTCGAAAAGTTCAAAATTGCATCTTGCAATCTCCGCTGCGCCATGATAAACTAACCATGGAGACAAGCGGATCCACGATGCACTTAGGCATGGTGGATTGTTATTATATCATATGTGTTTTCTCCCGTCAATTGGATATTGGGGAAAATATGCACCATTTTTGTGTTTTGCACAAAGATGGTTTTTGTTTTTTATGCAAAAAACGAAATTTCCCCCGCCGCTCTTCGCGGCGGGGGCACGATTTTTGACTGGGTCTTCGCATGAGGACGGCCGCTGCTGAGCTTGGGGCAGGGCGCCTGCATACTGTCCCCATGGAAAAAGCGGAATGGCCTTACGCTGTAGTCATTGCAGTATGGCAAAGCAGCTATTGCCTGATGAAACTGCAATATCTTTTCAGGAGCGTTTCTGCCAGAAATGGTACCAATCCAATTCATTCTCCCACCAGCGTGATTCGGTCTTTTTCCACGGCTGTGAACAGCCGCGGTTTTTTCTCGGATTCGAGGAGGATCTTCGCCGCCGGGGCTTCGATCTGGCTGCGGATGGCGCGGCGAAGCTCCCTTGCCCCGGCTTTGCTCTTGGCGCACTGGCGGGCGAGGCAGGCCGCCGTCTCCGCGCCGGCGGTGAGCTCCAGCCCCGCCCGGCGGGCGCGGCAAACCGTCTCCTCCAGCTCCTTTTTCGCGATGGCCGAGAGCGCCTCCTCGGAAAGGGGCGAGAACGTCACCACCGCGTCCAGCCGCCCTAAAAACTCCGGTGGGAAGAATTCCCGCAGCGCCTGCTGTGCCGGCTCCGGCGAGGCCGCGCCCAAAAAGCCCACCTGCTCCAAATTGTTCCGGCCGCTGCCCAGGTTGGAGGTCATGACCACAATGGTATTGCGGAAGTCCACGTGCCGCCCCATGGAGTCGGTGAGGATGCCGTCCTCCAGCACCTGCAAAAGGATGGACGAGACGTCCCGGTGCGCCTTCTCCAGCTCGTCGAAGAGCACCACCGAATAGGGTCTCCTGCGCACCTTCTCGGTGAGCTCGCCGCCCTCACCATGTCCCACATAGCCGGGCGGCGCGCCAAGCAAACGAGAGACGGCGTGCTGCTCCATAAATTCCGACATGTCCAGGCGGATGAGGGCGTCGGCGCTTCCGTAGACGCAGTCGGCCAAGGCTTTGCAAAGCGCCGTCTTCCCCACGCCGGTGGAGCCCAAGAACATCAGCGACGCTACCGGACGTCTCTCGTCGGCCAGCCCCATGCGTCCCCGGCACACAGCCTCGGTCACCGCCGCCACAGCCTGCGCCTGCCCCATCACCTGCCGGGAGAGCGCCTCCCCCAGTCCCAAAAGCCGCTCCCGGTCGGACTGGCTGAGCTTGCCCACGGGAATCCCCGTACGGCGGGACACCGCCGCGGCCACGTCCTCTGCCTCCACCTGCTCCTTTCCAAAGAGCCCCCGCTGCTGGCGTAGAAGCTGCTGGAGCTTATTGCGCAGCGTGGCCGCGTGCTCAAAGCGGTTTTCCTGCACCGCCAGGCTCAGCTCCGCCTTGAGCTGCCGCTGCACCTCGTCGCCGCCCATGTCGCCCCGACGCTTATTTCCGGCGCGGGCGGCGGCCTCGTCGAGAAGATCCACCGCCTTGTCCGGGAGGAAGTGGTCGGGAAGGTACCGGCGGCTCAAGTCCACCGCCGCCTCCAGGGCAGCACGGCTGATGCGGATTCGGTGGTGCTGCTCCAGACCAGGCCGGAGTCCCTCGAGCATCTCCAGCGCCGTCTCCCGGTCGGGCTCCTTCACTAAAACAGGCCGGAACCGCCGCTCCAGTGCCGCATCCTTCTCCACGTGTCGGCGGTACTCCTCCAGGGTGGTGGCGCCGAGAATCTGTACCTCTCCCCTGCCCAAGGCGGGCTTTAGCAGGTTGGCCGCGTCGATGGCGCCCTCCGCCGCCCCCGCGCCCACCAGGGTGTGCATCTCATCGACGAAGAGAATCACGTTGCCGCTGCGGCGAATTTCCGCCAGAATATCCCGCACCCGCTCCTCAAATTCGCCGCGGTACTTGGTGCCGGCCAGGACGCTGGCCAGGTTCAAAGAGAAGAGCCGCTTGGACTTGAGCTGTTCGGGCACCTTGCCCTGCGCCATGCGCTGCGCCAGCCCCTCCACCACCGCCGTCTTGCCCACGCCGGGCTCACCGATGAGGGCGGGGTTATTCTTATTCTTCCGGCAGAGAATCCCGATCACCGTCTCGATCTCCTCTTCCCGGCCGATCACCGGCTCCATGGTCGGGGCGCGCTCCACCAGATCTTCACAAAATTGTTCCAAAAGACGCATATAGACGCCCCTTTCCTCCGTTTGATGGATGGTTTGGTGCAGATACACCGTTTCATAGAGCTCGGTGAACAGGCAGTTGAGGCAGGTGCCGTTCTCCGAGAGCAGCCGCGCCGCCGTGGATTCTCCCGACCGCAGAATGGCCGCCAGGAGATGCGCCGTGCCCACTTGGGTCTCGCCCATCTGCCGCGCCTCCCCCGCCGCCACGGCAAGAATCTCCACGGCGGTGGACGAAAGGCCGTGGAGCAGCGGCAAGTCCGGCGTGCCCTCGCCCCGCCGCGCCCGCAAGAGCCGCCTGAGCGCCTCGGGATCCCAGCCGTTGTCCCGCAGCAGCCGTGCCGCGGCGCTGCCCCGCCGGGTAAGCAGCGCCAACAACAAATGCTCACTGCCCACCTGGCTGTGCCCCAGCGCCACAGCCTCGGTGCGCGCCGCCGCCAACAGTTGCTCCAGCTCCCGGCTCAAGTCCATGTCCATCCCTCCTTGTCACCTTGGAAGTTTTCCCCGACGGCGGGAATTTATACCAGCAATTCCAGTTTGCGCGCGCTTGCCGCTGCAAATCGGGCAAGAAATCTGAAAAGTGCCAGATTTCCATTTGCATTTTCGGCAAAACATGATAGAATAAGAGCGCAATCTATTATGGAGGTGTTACTCTATGGCATATGTCATTTCCGACGAGTGCGTCAGCTGCGGTGCTTGCGCCGAGGTGTGCCCCCTGGGCTGCATCAGCGAGGGCGACGGCAAGTACGTCATCGACGCCGATGCCTGCGTGGAGTGCGGTACCTGCGAGGGCGAGTGCCCCAACGGCGCCATCTCCCAGGGCTAATCTGTACACAGCAAAAAGGGGGCTGTCTCGTTGCGAGTCAGTCCCCTTTTTCGTGCCGGAAAGGAGGCAGGCATGGCACAGGAAACCCTATGGAACGGCGTGGTACTCAAGCAGCCGGATTCTCTCTTTCCCCTGGGCACCGATTCCGTGGCGCTTGCGTCCTTCGCAAGGTTTTCCCGCGGCGCCCGGGTGGCGGACTTAGGCTGCGGCGGCGGTGCCATTGCACTGATGCTCCTGGCCTCCGATCCAAGCCTTCATGTGACGGGCATTGAGTGGGATCCCGTGGCCGTCCAGGCGGCGCGGGACAACGGCGTGGAAAACCGGGTGGATTTCCAGGTGCTTGCGGGAGATCTGCGCAGCATCGAAACGCTGCTGCCTCCCGGCGGGTTTGACGGCTGCGTGGCCAATCCGCCCTACTTCCCCGTGGGCAGCGGCGCGTCCGGCGCGCGGGCAAATGCCCGCAGCGAAGTAACCCTCACTTTAAAGGAGCTGTGCCGGGCGGCACAATGGCTCTTAACATATGGGGGCAGGTTCGCTCTGGTGCACCGGCCGGAGCGGCTTGCCGATCTCATGGAGGCGCTGCGCGCCCACCAGCTGGAGCCCAAGCGCCTGCGGCTCCTGCGCCACCGGGCGGAAAAGCCGCCGAGCCTCCTCTTGCTGGAGGCCAAGAAGGGCGCCAAGCCGGGGCTTGTCTGGGAGCCCGACCTCATTTTGCGGGACGAAGACGGGCGAGAGAGCGCCGCGTGCCGCGCCCTCTATCACCGGGACGGAAAGGATTGTGATTGACATGGCCGGAACCCTCTATCTGGTTCCCACCCCCATCGGCAACCTGGGGGACATCTCCCAGCGCTGCCGGGACACCCTGGCTGCGGCGGATTTCATCGCCGCGGAGGATACCAGGGTGAGTCTGAAGCTTCTCAACCATCTGGAGCTCAAAAAGCCCCTGGTCAGCTACTATGAGCACAACCAGGTGGATAGCGGTCAGAAAATTTTAAAGCGCCTTTTGGACGGCGAGACCTGCGCACTGGTCTCCGACGCCGGCTCTCCCGCCATTTCCGACCCCGGCGAAGCACTGGTGGCGCAGTGCGCGGCGGCCGGTGTGACGGTCTGCGCCATTCCTGGCCCCTGCGCCGTCATCACGGCCTTGAGCGTCTCGGGGCTTCCCACCGGACGGTTCACCTTCGAGGGTTTCCTCTCCACCAACCGCAAGAGCCGGGAGGAGCACCTTCAGTCCCTCACAAGAGAGCAGCGCACCATGATCTTTTATGAGGCGCCCCACAAGCTTCCCGCCACGCTGGAAGATCTCGCCAAGGTCTTTGGCGAAGACCGGCGCATCAGCCTCTGCCGGGAGCTCACCAAGCTCCACGAGGAGATCTTCCGCACCACCCTGGGCGGCGCCATTGCCCGCTGCCGGGA
>DVGD01000247.1 GCA_018712905.1 Candidatus Avoscillospira stercoripullorum
GTGTGCGGGGGGCAAAAAGCCCACCGCGCGTTCAATCAACAGGATTTTGAAACTTTTTTGTAAGTTTCAAAATCCGCACAGCGGGGCGAAAATACTTTTTCGACACGCTGAAATGGCGCGTTGCGTTGGCAACGCGCCATTTTTCTTGCGCCGCTTTGCGACACGGGTCGATGAGGACATCGCCCCCTACAGTTTCCGCCCATCCATGGACGGCTGTTCACAAATTCCCGGCCGTCTCCTGAATGCGCCGCAGGATTTCCGCGTCTGCCGGGCAGAAGTCATATTGGGGAATCTCCGAAGGCGTAATCCAGCGGATGTCGTTGTGCTCCAGCTTTTTGGGCATGCCTGAGGCGATGGCTGCGTGGAAGAGCGTCAGGTGTACGGTGAGGTCGGGGTACTCGTGGACAACCTCCATAAAAACCTCTCCCACGGCCAGGGTGATATCCAGCTCTTCCCGGCACTCCCGGATCAGGGCTTGCGCCCGGGTTTCTCCGGGCTCCACCTTGCCGCCCACAAATTCCCACAATAGCCCCCGCGCCTTGTGGGCAGGCCGCTGGCAGATCATAAATTTTCCCTTGTCCCAAATAAGCGCCGCCACCACCTCGGTGGGGGCTTGCTGCTTTCGGGAATGCTTCTCTTGGGTGACCAATGGTGCGTTACCTCCTTTCCTTTTTCCCCACAAAGAGCAGATGATTGCTCATGCCCAAAAACTCCGGCTTTTCGCAGAGATAGCGGTGATAGCGGAGATATTGCTGAAAGTTTTCTTGATCCATGGCGTTAATCTGCTTCTCCAGCAGCTCACTGGCACCGTCGGAGGCCACCTCGTGCAGGACGTGGATACCGCCCTCGGACAACACGCGCCGCGCCGCATCCACCGTATGAAAGACAAAGGGAAAATCGTCCAGACGGAAGGTCTCCTTGTTGTATTCGCCGTTGGCAAAATAGTTCGGGTCATAACAAAGCTCTGTGAGAAACACCATGTCATTGGAGATAAAGGCGATAAACAGCGTTCCATCTTGCTTGCATACCCGCTTGGCTTCGGCAAGACAGCGCTGCTTGTCTTCCTCCCTTTGCAGATGATACAGCGGCCCAAATAGGAGCACCACATCAAAGCTATTGTCGGGATAGCAGCTTAAATCCATGGCATTTCCCTGTACCAATGTGATCGGATCCTCCGGCCTGAGCTTGGATTGAAAGACTCGGATGTTTGCGTCCGTCAGCTCCAGCGCGGAGACAGCATAGCCCTTTCTGGCAAAATAGAAGCTGTAGACACCGGTGCCAGCTCCCAGATCGAGGATCCTGTCTCCTGGATGGAGGTATTGTTCAATATAAGATACGGTGGTTAAAAATTCCACCTGTGCTGCCTGTGAATGGGTTAGACGTGCATCCTCATGAAAAATCTCGTAGGTTTTTTGAACCCGCTGCGTCTCATCCTGGATGCTTTTCAGTGTTGCAAAATCCATAAAACCTCCATGGGCATTGTAAGAATTACAGCACCACCGGCACCTCGCCGGTGATGGAAAGGGTCTCCGGGGTGACGCGGCAGGTAACGGCTTTGACCTCCACTCCTGCTGCCGCTGCCTCGGAAAGCGCCTGGGCAAAGGCGGGATCCCGGGGCGTGTTGGGGGAGAAGCTGTTTACGCCCTCCATCTGAATGACGAACAGCGCTGTCGCCCGGTAGCCTGCGGCCACGGCTGCCTTCAGCGCCAATAGATGCTTTCGCCCTCGCTGGGTGGGGGCGTCCGGGAAGCGGGCGACGCCGTCTTCCTCCAGCGTCACGCCCTTGACCTCCACATAGCCTTTGACTGCTCCGGCCTCATAGTAGAGATCCAGCCGGGAGTCGCCGAAGACCTGCTCCGGCTTTACGAAGTCCGGCACAATCCCCAAGCCCCCTCCGGCGACATACTCCGCCGCCACGTGGTTGGGCGCCTGGGAATCGATGTTCACCAGGTTTTCCCCCTTTTTCACAACCAAAAGGCTCCAGGCTGTTTTGCGGCCTGGAGTCTCGGCTTTTTTGCACCACACCGCCGCGCCGGGAAGGAGCAGCTCGCCCAGGCGGCCGGTGTTTGGCACATGGCACCGCTGAAGCTCGCCCTGGAGCTCCACCAGGGCGAGAAAGCGGTTGGGTCTTGCCCGGAAGATCCCGGGCGTGAGAGATTTAAAATAGCGCATTACTTGGCAGCCTTGGCGGCGAGACGCTCGTCCTTGGTCTTGAGGAACCGCTCCAGGGCAGGCACAAAGAGAATGCACACCAGGCAGCAGGTAAAGCCGCCGTTGTAGAGGAGGTACCCGCCGTGGAGGCTGGGCACGCAGGTGACCAGGGTATAGTGGAGCATACCCGCCACAATGCCCACCGGCCAGCCGTACTTGCCAGCCAGAGGGCTCATGCCGTTGGCAAAGCACAGGCCGGTGAGAATGGCCTGGGCGTTGATGGCCAGGGTGTAGCTTTCACCCACGAAGAGCCACTTGGCAAGAAAGCTCATCACCACGTAGCCCACCATAATCGGCCAGACGTTGCCGGGGTGGCTGCCCGCCACGCCGCAGGCCAGCATGCACAGCACCAGACCCAAGGTGGCGCCGTTGAAGCTGGCGCCCACCAGGGTGTAGTAGAGCATGATGAAGAGGCCGTAGATGCCGATGTTCATCAGCGCCAGGGCGGGGCTAAACTCGCCGGAGAGGTCGGTTTTATAGCCCGAGGACTTGAGGAGCTTTCCATAGCCTCGGAAGCTCCAGCCGTTCTTCCAAAGACCCAGCACCAGGCACAGGACGAACACGATGCCCAAAAACGCATAGAAAATCACGGGACGGCTCTCGCCCAGCACGGCTTCCGTGGGCGGAAGCTCACCGCCCAGGGCGGTGTAGAAGAGGGCGCGCAGGAAGAACGAGAGCATGCCCAGGGGCAGGGCGGCGGAGAGCAGGGAGAAGCCCTTGTGGGCGTTGGGGGAGTAGGCACAGCCCGCCGGGGTGAAGAAGCCGATGAACAGGCCGACGCAGACACCCAGAACAATGGACGCGGCGGTGTAGCCGTGGAGCTCCAGTCCGGGGTAGCGCAGAAACAGATCGGTGATGATGGGGGCAATGCCCGTGGAAAAGAGCATGAAGTTGACGTTTTTGGCCAGCTTTTCCCGCTTCACGGCGCAGTAGAGCACCACACCCAGCATGCAGGGGATGGTGTTGATGGGGTGCATGCCCCAGAAGGAGAAGCCGATGGTCAGGCCGAAGGCGGTAAAGGATACGCCGTTGGCCACGGCACCGGGGAGCATGTACAGAAGGGAACAGATGGCGCTCATCAAAAAGGCGTTAAAGAACGTGGCGCTGACGCCGCCCACGGCAAAATAGTCCTTGGTCACCTGGGCGGGGGTGGTGTAGAGGGCTTTGAGACCGCTGACCAGACCGCCTCGGTCGGGGGAGATCAGCGCGGCCACCAAAAAGGCGGCGGTAAAGAGCCAGAACACCAGCTTGAGCATCTGGCTGGCGTCTAATTTTTTCCATTTCTCAGTCATAATCTTCCTCACAATCGCAAAGCGCCGCTGCGGGGACGTCCAGCAGCGGCGCGGGGATGGTTTATATTTCCAGGCTGCGCTGGGCGGCCTCCACCACGTGGCCGATGAGCACGGAGGTGGTCACGGCACCTACGCCGCCGGGGACGGGGGTGATGGCGTCCACAATGGGCTCCACCTCGTCAAAGACGGCGTCACCGGCGATGCCGTTCTTCTCGGCGTCCCAGTTGATGGACACGTCAATGACGATCTGGCCGGGGCGCACATAGTCCTTGGTCAGGCTCTTGAGGACACCGGCGGCAGAGATCAGCACGTCGGCCTGCCGTGCCTCGGCGGGCACGTCTTTGGTACGGGTGTGGCAGACGGTGACGGTGGCGTTTTTGCCCATGAGCATCATGGCCGCGGGCTTGCCCACCACCAGGCTCCGGCCGATGACCACGGCCTTCTTGCCGGTAAGGTCAATGCCGTAGTGGTCAAGGATCTCCATGCAGGCGGCGGGGGTGCAGGGGGCGAAGCCCAGCTTCTTACCCATGAACACGCCGGCGTTGGAGCCGTCGGTCATGCCGTCCACGTCCTTGGCGGGATCCAGGCGGTTGCAGATCTCATCCTGATCGGCCTTGAGGTGCTTGGGCAGGGGACGGAACAGGAGCACGCCATGGATCTTATCGTTGGCGTTGATCTCGTCGATGGTCTTGAGGAGCGCTTCCTTGGTCACATCCTCGGGCAGGAGGAACTTCTCCACGGCCACGCCCAGGGTGTCGGCGCGCTTGGTGGCGCCGCGCTCATAGCTCAGGTCGTCGGGGCGCTCGCCGCAGCGGACGATGGCCAGGGTGGGCTGCACGCCCTGGGCTTTGAGGGCGTTGCACTGCTCGATGATCCGGGCGTTGAGCTCGGCGTTTACTTCTTTTCCCAAAAGCAGCTTTGCCATGATAGGTTCCTCCTTATTTGAAGAAGCCGGCCTTGACGCTCTCGAAGATCTCGTCGGCCAACTTGCCGTACTTGTCCAGCATGGAGAGGCACTTGGCGTTCATTTCCTCGGCCAGCGCCCGATCCTTTAAGGTCTTGG
>DVGD01000248.1 GCA_018712905.1 Candidatus Avoscillospira stercoripullorum
GAGCTGGTGCGGGGCAAGACCGGCCGGGTCTATGGAAGCCTGGTGAGCCTGCTCACCACCATGAAGTCCCTGCCCCTGGCCTACAACAAGGACATGCAGGAGGACAAGGAGCCGGTGTTCGACGCGGTGGACACGGTGAAGCAGTGCCTGCCGGTGTTCACCGCCATGCTCGAGACCATGCGGGTGCTCCCGGAAAACATGCTGGCGGCTGCCAAGAAGGGCTTTATCAACGCCACCGACTGCGCCGACTACCTCACCAAGAAGGGCGTGCCCTTCCGGGACGCCTATAAGGCTGTGGGGCAGCTGGTCTACGCCTGCACCGCCGCCGGGAAGACCCTGGAGGAGCTGACTTTGGAGGAGCTCCAGGCGGCGCACCCCCTGTTCGAGGCCGACGTCTACGAGGCCATCGACCTTCATACCTGCGTCAGCCAGCGCAACAGCTACGGCGGCCCCAGCGTGGCCGGCACCACCAAGCAGCTGGAGCTTATAAACACCTTTTTGAAAGAAAGAGAGGGCGATTGAGATGCAAAAGCATTTTTTGAAACTCCTGGACTTCACTCCTGCCGAGATCAGCCATTTCCTGGAGGTGGCGGCCAAGCTCAAGGCCGAGAAAAAGGCCGGCATTCCCCACGAAGTTCTCAAGGGCAAGAATATCGCCCTGATTTTTGAGAAGACCTCCACCCGTACCCGCTGCGCCTTCGAGGTGGCCGGACATGATCTCGGCATGGGCGTCACCTACCTGGATCCCTCCGGCTCCCAGATCGGCAAGAAGGAGTCCATCGCCGACACCGCCCGGGTGTTGGGGCGGATGTTCGACGGCATTGAGTACCGCGGCTTCGGCCAGGAAATCGTGGAGGAGCTTGCCAAGTACGCCGGGGTGCCGGTGTTCAACGGCCTCACCAACGAGTTCCATCCCACCCAGATCCTGGCTGACTTCCTCACCATCCAGGAGCACTTCGGCGGCTTAAAAGGCGTGAAGCTGGTCTATATGGGCGACGCCCGCTATAACATGGGCAACTCTCTCATGGTGGGCTGCGCCAAGATGGGCATGGACTTCGTGGCCTGCGCGCCCAAGAAGTACTTCCCCGACCCGGCACTCATTGAAACCTGCCAGAAAATCGCCGCCGAGACCGGCGCCACCCTCTCCTTCTTGGAGGATCCCATGGAGGCCGTGGTGGGCGCCCAGGTGATCTACACCGACGTGTGGGTGTCCATGGGCGAGCCCATGGAGGTCTGGGCAGAGCGCATTGGCGATCTCGCGCCCTACCAGGTGAACGCCTCCGTCATGGCCAAGGCGGGCAAGCAGTGCAAGTTCATGCACTGTCTCCCGGCCTTCCACGATCTCAAGACCACCATCGGAAAAGAGATGGGCGAGAAGTTCGGCCGCGACGCCATGGAAGTGAGCGACGAGGTCTTCGAGAGCGAGGCCTCCATCGTCTTCGACGAGGCGGAAAATAGAATGCACACCATCAAGGCCGTCATGGCCGTGCTCATGGCCGGCATGTAAGCACAGGAAAGCCCCCGCTGCCAGCATTGTGGCAGCGGGGATTTCTACAGGGGCGGCTACCAGCGCCGCCCGCGGGTCGATCAGAGATCGACCCCTACGGATTACAGCGGGAATTCCCGGATGGAATAGCGGAATTTGCCCGAGGCGCTCACGGGGATTGCATCCACCACCGTCGGCGCTACGGTCACGCCCGGGAGGAAGCTGGCCACGTCTTTGGCAAACGGCTCCAGCTCCTGCTGCCCGGCTCCCTCCTTCAGCACAACCTTTAGGTCTGCGTGGGTGGGATCGTGCTGCACCAGCTGGAACTGCGCCAGGGTCTGGTACTTCCGCGAGAGCTGGTTGATGAAGTTGCCGTGCACCAGCTTGCCGTCGGGCAGCTTGAAGATGGCGTCCTCCCGGCCATCCAGATGGGCAATCACCGGCAGGGAGATGCCCTGGGGGCACGTGCGGGTCTCGCCCAGAGTGGCAGTATCGCCCAGGAGGTAGCGAAGCCGGGGCATGGCGAAATTGTTGAGGTCGGTGGTCACCACCAGCCCGCTCTCCCCGGGTTTGGCAGGCTCCAGGGTTTCGGGGTTGAGCACCTCCAAAATCACATTTTCCGCCGTGATGTGCATCTGCCCGCAGGGGCACTGGTAGGCCAGGATCCCGGCGTCCCGGGCGCCGTATTCGTTGACCACCGGGCAGGAGAAGGCCTGCTCCAGGGCTTTGCGCTGGTAGTCGTGGAGCGTCTCGGAGGTGGACACCACGGCCTTGAGATGCCTGAGATGCAGCTGCTCCCGCCGGGGCAGCACCAGGGAGGCGAAGGTATAGAGCGCCGTGGCATAGCCATAGAGGTACTCCGGCTGATAGCGGTTGAGAAACGCGATGTATTCGTCCATTTTCTCGCTGGTGAGGTCGTAGGCCGAGAGAATGGTGCGGTTTTTCAGCACCTGATCCTTGAACCGCGCCTGGCGCTGATCCTTTTGGCTCAGCTCAATGGGGTTGCCCCAGATCATCACGCTGCGGCTTCCAAAGGTGATGCCCCACCAGGAGAGTCCCCGCCAGCGGGCGGCCTCGTAGTGCTCCACGTCGAAGC
>DVGD01000249.1 GCA_018712905.1 Candidatus Avoscillospira stercoripullorum
AAATGGCCGAAGGCTATGTCACCCGCGTTGCCCTCAACAAGGACGATGAGATTGTCGGCTATGAGTTCATCAACCTCGGTAAGATGATGGACTTCATCAAGAAGGGCGACGATCCCGCGGAAGCCATGAAAAAGGCTCAGGGTCACTACGGCCAGTTCGACAACGCGGCCAAGTATATTGACCCCCGTCAGGAATAAGAGGAGGACACGAAAATGGCTTTGTTTGAAAGTTACGAGAGAAGAATTAACAAAATCAATGGCGTCCTCGCTCAGTACGGCATCGGCTCTGTGGAAGAGTGCAGAGAGATCTGCAAGGAGAAGGGCTTCGATCCCTACGAGATCGTCAAGGGCATTCAGCCCATCTGCTTTGAGAATGCCTGCTGGGCGTATGTGGTCGGCTCCGCCATTGCCATCAAGTCCGGCGTGAAGACCGCCGCTGAGGCTGCCAAGGCCATCGGCATCGGCCTGCAGGCCTTCTGCATCGACGGTTCTGTGGCTGACGACCGCAAGGTTGGTCTGGGTCACGGCAACCTGGGCGCCATGCTGCTGAGCGACGAGTCCAAGTGCTTCGCCTTCCTGGCCGGCCACGAGTCCTTTGCCGCCGCCGAAGGCGCCATCGGCATCGTGAAGAACGCCAACAAGGCTCGTAAGGAGCCCCTGCGCGTTATCCTCAACGGCCTGGGCAAGGACGCTGCGCAGATCATCTCCCGCATCAACGGCTTCACCTATGTGCAGACCAAGTTTGACTATGCCACCGGCAAAGTCAACATCGTCCGCGAGATCCGCTACTCCGAGGGTGAGCGCGCCAACGTCCGCTGCTATGGCGCTGACGACGTCCGTGAGGGCGTGGCCATCATGCACCTGGAGGGCGTGGACGTTTCCATCACCGGCAACTCCACCAACCCCACCCGGTTCCAGCATCCCGTGGCCGGCACCTACAAGAAGGAGTGCATCGAGCAGGGCAAGAAGTACTTCTCTGTGGCCTCCGGCGGCGGCACCGGCCGTACGCTCCATCCCGACAACATGGCTGCCGGCCCCGCTTCCTACGGCATGACCGACACCATGGGTCGAATGCACTCCGACGCCCAGTTCGCCGGTTCTTCCTCCGTGCCTGCCCACGTGGAAATGATGGGCTTCCTGGGCGCCGGCAACAACCCCATGGTCGGCATGACCGTGGCCTGCGCTGTTGCTGTGGCTGAGAGCATGAAGTAATTTTCCCCGATCATACAAACAACTCCCGATGCGGCATTCCGCCGCACCGGGAGTTCTTGCTTGTTAATAGTCCACTTCCTGCGAGAGCGGCAGCTCCAGCAGGGAAGGGTTTTGCAAAAGATGCTTGAAAAGGCGGATGGACTTGGAATAGTAGTATCCGTCGGCCAGGCGCTCGTCGATGGTGAGGCCGATGTCCAGCATTTCCTTCATCTCCATATGACCCTCAGCATCAAAGACGGGACGCACGCTCTTCTCACCAATCAGGCAGAAGATGGAGCAGGTGCCCCAGTTGGTGAGATGGTGATAGCCGCACTTCAATTTGATGGAGCCCACGTTGGAGATCACCACCGAGCTATAGTAGGGGTCGGTGGCGATGATGCTCTGGGGGATCCAGCCGTGGATGTCCAGACGGGTCAGGAGCCACACCAGGAACTTGGAGAGGAATCGGGGCATCTTGTTGAGAATGTTCATGGCGTCGGTGGAGGCGTCCACTTCGCCGGCCTTGCGGCAGGAAGAAATCTGCTTAAAGAGGCTCTGGTGAAGACTCTCCAAGGTGCTTTCCTCCTTGGCATGGAGGAAGGCCAGGGCTTCCTCGCCGGTATCGGAGAAGATTTTCTTCACCACAAAGGCCGCAGAAACCTCGTTTCTCTGATATGTATTCTTGTTGGCGATGAACCGGTTGAGCTTGGGGCGCAGGACAATGGTCTTCAGCAGCGCTGCCACCACCAGGTGAAACATGGTATACTTAAACGTGGGATTGCCGGCATTTTTCTCGGCCAGGAACGCGTTGATGTTGGTGAGGTCTACCGTCTCGGCGATGTATGCCTCGTTGTCGCAGCGGTTGGGATAGATGAGGGGCGTAATAAAGTGCATGGAATCGAGATCCCGCAGCAAATAGCCGTCCTTCCGGTCACCAAACCGGCGCTTTTGTTTTTCCAAATCTCTCACACCTTTAATAGTTAAAAATCTTTAAGTATTATAGCAGTCCTGGAAGATGGTGTCAAGCCGGAGTCAGATTTGGATGCCAATGGTGTCTATGAAAGTGAAAGGGGAGTGAAGCCATGGAAGACGAAACCATTGTGGCGCTGTACTGGGCGCGGGACGAAGGCGCCATTCCGGCCACGGCGGAAAAATACGGCGCCTACTGCGCCGCCATTGCCGGGAATATCCTGCAAAGCCCCCAGGACGCCGAGGAGTGCGTCAACGACACCTATCTCAGCGCCTGGAACGCCATGCCGCCCAGCCGTCCAAGGCTGCTCAAGGCATTCCTTGGGAAAATTACCCGCAATCTCTCCCTCAACCGCGTCCGGCAGCATCACGCCTGGAAGCGGGGCGGGGGAGCAGTGATGGAAGAGCTGGGGGAGATTTCCACCGGCGCCGATCCGGTGGGGGAGGCGATACAGCGCCGGGAGCTCTTGCGCGCCATCGACACCTTCCTGGATGGACTTCCGAAGCGGCAGCGGCAGCTGTTCGTGTGCCGGTACTGGTACTTTGACAGCGTGACCGACCTGGCCGCCCGGTTTCAGATGACCGAGAATCACGTCTCCGTTACCCTGCGCCGAATCCGGGAAAAACTCCGCCGGAATCTACTGGAAAGGGGGTTTGAGCTGTGAAAAAAGAGGATTTTTGCGACGTGATCGGGGAAATTCGGGCAGATTTTGTTCTGGAGGCGCGGGAGAAGGCCAAGGTGCGCCACTGGAGAAGGTGGGGCGTATTGGCTGCCTGCCTGTGCCTGGTGGCGGTGCTGGCCTCCGTGAGATGGCAGCCTTCCAC
>DVGD01000250.1 GCA_018712905.1 Candidatus Avoscillospira stercoripullorum
AGATCGTAGTTCACCTCGTCCAGGGTGCGGTAGATGAGGGTCATGGCCTCCTGGCGGGTGATATAGCTCTTGGGGTTGAACTTGCCGTTGGTGCCCTGGGCGATACCCAGCTTCTTGGCCACGCCGACAGCCTGGTAGGTTTCCTTGGAGTAGGTGTCGGAGCCCTTGACCACGTCGGAGAAGTTGGAGGTGATGGAGTCATTCTTGTGCTCGTCCTCCAGGAAGGCGCGGTAGAGCATCAGCATAAAGTCGCCGCGGGTGATGTTGGCAGTGGGTCTGTACTTGCCGTTGGAGCCCTGGGCAACGCCCTCGTAGGAGAGGAAGTCCACGGAGTCGGCAGCCCAAGAGAGGGAGGTGCCCACATCAGAGAACTCAGCGGACTTGGTCTTCTGCCGGACGTTGAGCACGATGGTGCCGGAATGCTCCTTAAAAGCATTAGAACTATATGCCTTATAATAGATCGTTACATTCCCATAAAGGCCAGCGCGGGGCACAAAGACCACATCGTCCAGATCAAGTTGACTACTGCTGGCATCAGCATAGAACTTATCTGTACTGAGCACCTCGCGGCTGTCGAGCACACCAGAGAAGTCATAGAGCAGCTTACCGGTGGAGGCCGAGATAGACGGGAAGGTTACATAGCTCAAATTATAGCCAGTTTCAGTCTTAAAGATATCAGCAATGTAATCAGAGATGGAATTCGTACCATTGCCAAACTGCACGCCATAGGCAGTAATGGTGGTGGTCTCCTGATTGAGGTTGATGGCGATAACACCGTAGGCCTTGCTGCCAGTGGTACTCACTGCGGTGAAGGGAATCTGCACCGTTGTTGCAAAGGTCACCGTGGGATCGGGCTTGTAAGTCACATTATCCAAGAGATAACCAGTGGAGGAAGAGAGGTAGAACTTATCCTTGGACGGAGTCACTTCCGTCTTGCAGGCAGTATCACAGTAAAGCTCTCCGTACTTGGGGTTCTTGCCCACAACCATATCCTCAAAGGTCACATAGCTCAAAGAACCAGTCAAACTATTGGCACTCTTCTGTTCAGTCCAGAAATTACTGAAGTCGGAAACATTAAAGATCAGCTTGCTATTGTAGGAAGTAGAATAAGTGATGTTGCCAGTATAATCACTGTAAATTGTAAGCTGTCCGCGCTTAACCACAAGGTCGTCATTGCCAAGGACTTCGTAATCGGCAACATATTTACCTGTGCCACTAGGATTTACTGTAAAGACGACATTCTTCAAGTTACCTTCCGTAATCTTGCTCAAACCAAAGTTAGTCGAAACGGGAGGCGTCAGAGTGCCGCCACTGGTAGTGGAAGCAGAGGGGAAAAGGCCAACATACTTTGCAATTTCATCGTTCATGCCGGAAAGAATTCCCGTGGCAATGGACCAAGTAGCGCTGACACTGGTCTTCCCGACCACAGAGGCATACTTGCCAGTATCGCCAAGCTTCAGCGTGGAGACGCCATCTTTCAGCGTAACCGTGATGTCTTCCACATCGTAGAAGCTAACCTTCACCTCTTTCACAGCCAAGGTCTTTTGATCCTTAGTAGCCGTGACGGTGATGGTGTAAATGCCAGCACTTGTACTTGTGGCAATACCGCTTGTGGCGCCCACCGTACAGCCTTCGGAGGCGGTGAAGGTGTAAGTAACGCCCTCAGTGAGGCCAGACGCCAGTGCAGGCTTCAGCGTAACGGTATCTCTGCCGTTGGCCTGGGCATAGCCTCCCTCACAGACAATGGAATCCTCACCCACAGTAACAGCACACTCAAGTGTGTCAACTACTTTTTCATTGACAGTAACTGTAGCCGTGATAACCGCATTACCAGCCTTCACACCGGTCACCACGCCGTCGGAAACGGTGGCAGTGTCCTGCTTGTCAGAGCCCCAGATAACATCCACACCTTGGGTAACGGTTTGTTCGTTGGCATCCTTGACCGTGACAGTCAGCTTATCGCTCTTCTCGTTCACCTTCAAGGAGAGGCTCGTCTGGGAAAGGGTTGCGGTGTAATCTGCGGAAACTACATCAATGTCGAAGGTATTTTTCACGGCAGCAACGGTCTTAGATGTTACTGTAACCACAGCAGATCCTGCGTTTTCTCCAGCTGTAACGTTGCCCGCTTGATCGACAGTCACAGCTCCAGTAGCACTCCACTCGACATCCTGAGACGCACCTTCGGGCAGCACGGTAGCCGTAAGCTTCTGCTGCGTACCGGTAAACATTTTGTGCTCGCCGCTAATCGTGATCTCCGTAGGTGTAACAGGCTCCTCTGCTACCACTTTGATCTGGCAGGAATCGTTGCCTGTAATTTTGCTTCCATCGGTATCATTGGTGAACTCAACGCTGGCAGTAACGGTGTAGTCGCCAGCTTTGGTGGCAGTAAAGTGACCATCATCGGTTACAGTTCCACCGTTGGTACAAGACCAGCTAACATCGCCGGCTGTATATCCTGCCGCTGCCGCTACAGATGTACCCAGTGTAGTACTGGCCGAACCCTCTGCGGAAAGAGACAGATTTTCTGTCGGTACGCCAGTAATGGTAACCGTGCCGCCTGTCTCATCGGCCAGGGCGAACGGAATAGCACTGACCAGAAGAGCCAACACCAGGACAAGCGTCAGGAGCCTGGACATGGTCTTTTTCATGAAATAGCACCTCTTTCATCGTATTCGAGCAAGGCTCATGGATTATATGGAACATTCTATCACAGATACTTTAGCTTGCAAAGGCATTTCTCACAAATTCATGGATTCTTAACAAAGCTGCAGCTTGCCCTGCTCATATATTTTATTAGACGGGAAAAAACCATTCCAGGTTCCCCAAAATTCAAATATTGCTGAAATTTTTGCAATTTACAAAAAAATCCCCCCGGAAAACCGGGGGGATCTTTTATGGCATAGGATCAAATTTTACGGTAAATTACCGGGACTCCTTGACCTCTCTGTAGATGGTGCAGATGCCGTCCTCGTCCTTCTCGATCCAGATCTTGCCGTTGGTGACGATACGCAGCTCGTCCTCAAGCACGTTCTCGGTGGTCTCGAAGCCGACATAATCGCCGGAGTTGTCGTAGATCACGTCAATGACCTTCACGCCATTCTTGGAAACCTTGCCGTAGGTGATGGTGGGCTCAGTGCCGCCAGTAACGTCCTTGTCAACCAGCTTCACCAGGCCGTCCTTGATTTCCAGAACGCCCTCGACATCGCTGTAGTCCTCAGCAACGTAGTCGACAACCACGTACAGGGGGTAGGAATCGGCCTCGCCGTGGTCGTTCTCAACAGTCAGGTTCACGCCCAGAGCGGTCACGTTGCCCTTGTACAGGCCGTAGCCGAAGGTAGCGCCTGCAGTGGTCATGCTGCCGTTGTAAGCAACGACGGATTCCTTGCCATCAACCAGAGCAAAGTAGACGTTGTAGTTCTCGAACTTGCTGTAGATCGCATCCCAGGAAGCGTTGTAAGCCTTGCCCATGAGATAGAAGGTCTTGCTGGCGGAAGTGTAGGTGGCATCCACGAACACATACTCAGCAACCTCGTCCTCGTCCTCATCGAAGTACTGGACATAGGTATCGGTGCCCAGAGCAGTGGTGCCATAGTCCTTGTCGATGTTACGATAGCCAGTCCAAGCAGTGTAGACATACTCAGCCTTGCTGTAATCGTAGTAACGAACCAGGTACTTGGTGGTGTCGGAGCCGTAGAGCACACCCTTAACGATGGTGGGATCGTTGGCGTTCAGCTGGATGCTGTACTCAGAGCCCTTCAGCACGGTGGCGTTGGCAACATGCTCGATCACATCGTCGACAACCTCATACTTAGCCAGCAGGCCGGCCTGCTTCTTAGTAGTAGCACCGGCGGGAACATAGGTGAACATCTTGTCCATCTCATCGGTCATGTCGTAGTCAACAGCAGCGTCCTTCTTCAGATCGCCGTTGAAGTCAACATAATCCGCGTCAGCCTTCCAGTACACACCGTCCTGGTTTTCGCCAGCAATGTCACGATCCCAGGTCTTCTCAACGAAGTAGGCATACTCGTAGTTGTGCTCTTCAGCATAATCGCTGACATACATCACATAGCCGAACAGATCGGTGTAGATGTACTTGGTGGTCTTGACGTCGCCGTCGTTCAGGATGGGCAGCTTGATGTTCATGTAGTAGCCATAGCAGAAAGCATACTCATACTTCTTGCCATCGGCAGTGAAGGTGGCGTTGGGCTTGGAAGTATCGTAACGAGCGTAGCTGACAGTAGCCTTGACAGGCTCAGCAAGCTTGGCATCGTGCAGATAGTTCATGTTGGCCTTCATCTGGCCATAGTTTTCAGCCTTAATGGACTTGACATAGTCGCCATCGGCATTCAGGGTGTAGTAGTAACCACCGCACACCCAGTAGAGAACCATGTCGCCATTCTCGAACTGGAAGGCGCTGTTGTCAGCATCGTTGGCATAGATAGTGCCGTCAGCAGAGACAATATCAAAGGTCTCGTAGCGAGTGGAGACGTCGGCCACCTTGCCGATGTAGGTCTGCTTGGTGGTGATGATGACCTGCTTGGAAGCATCATCCACATAGACGTGGGTCTCAACACCCTTGCCGGTACGTCCGGCAACAGTCTTCATGTTGGCCTCAGTCAGCTTAGCATCGACATGGCCGTTGGTAGTGTTGCCGTTTTCGTACAGGGTGTAGGTGTAGGTGCCAGCATTGATCTCTTCCTTCAGATCGGTAGCGAGGGAAGCAGTGGTGGTGTAGCTGTAATCAGCAGCGAAACCATAGAACTTCTGGAACAGCACAGTGCCCTTGGCATTGGTGTAAGTCCAGATGTAGCCGGGGTTGCCATAGCAATCCAGAGCAGCTTCGACGTCCAGGTTCTTGTAGATGGAAGCCAGAGGCTTGTTGCTGACAACAACGTTGCCGTACAGGACAACCCAGCCGTACTTCTCAGCGTCGATCAGGGTCAGGCCAAGATCCTTGTAGTCGTGATACAGAGCGTTGGAGATCTTAATGATGTTGTCGGACAGGGTGCCCACAACGATGTTAGCGCACAGAGCGTTGAGCATCATCTGAGCAGCTTCCTCACGGGTGATGGCCTTATCAGGATCATAACCAGCAGCAAAGCCGTTCAGCAGGCCGAAGTTCTTAGCATCACGCAGAACGTTGACCTTCCAGTTGGTGCCAACGTAGCCCTGCTCCTTGGCATCAAAGCCCAGGGTGCAGAGGAGCATCTTAGCGGTCTCAATACCGGTCACCTTGCCATAGGGATCGAAGGTGGTGGCGTTGCGGCCAGCAACGATGCCAGTCTGGTTGCAGTAAGCAACGTAGCTCTTCGCCCACACAGCGTCGCCGGTCATATCGGCAAACTTGCAGGCAGAGGCATACATGTCGCTGATGTCGTCTCCAGCATTGGAGAGGACAGCGATCATCTTGGCCATCTCAGCACGAGCAATGGTGTTGGTGGGTCTGAAAGTGCCATCGGTATAGCCATTCAGGATGCCAATGGCGGAGAGCACATCGACGGCTTCGGTATAGCTGACCTTGTCGCCGTCGCTGTACGTCTTGGCGCTGGCAGTCATCGCGACGAAGCTAAACAGGGTAGCCACGACGAGCACCAGAGCCAGAACTTTGCGAAAGTTCTTCATGAGTCTTCCTCCTTGTAAAATTTGATTTGGAACCAGGGTATGATTCCATAATCATTGTACCTGCATCATACCTTGTCCGCCGAAAAAAAGCAAGTGCCCCGGGGGTTTTGTAACACAACTGTAACACAGCAAATCCGGGTACGGGGCGTGTGAACCGGCCGCAAGCCTCCCCTTGGTGACCAAGGGGAGGTGGCACGGCGAAGCCGTGACGGAGGGGATCAGAGCTTACGGTGACCGCCAGCTGACAACCCCTCAGTCATGGCGCTTTTCGCCATGACAGCTCCCCTTCACAGGGGAGCCTGGGGAGCCTTGGGGGAATCGCCGCTGCCCTACGGGCGGATATATAATCCGCCCCTACAGGTGCAGTGGTAATTTGTAGGGGTCGATGTCCTCATCGACGCGTGCCGCATATGCGGGCTAGTGCCTGCGGGTCGATCAGAGATCGACCCCTACAGGGTGCGGCGCGGCACGGGCGGCCATGAAGGCCGCCCGAATGCCTCCCCTTGAGGGGAGGTGGCATGGCGTAGCCATGACGGAGAGGTGTTAGGGCAGTCGCGATTCTCGCTATCTTCCCCACAACGTACTGCGGTCACACCTCTCAGTCGCGCTTCGCGCGCCAGCTCCCCTCAAGGGGAGCCTTTGGGGAATCGTAGGTGCGGTGGGTTATCTCAATCCAGGTTTACATTGTTCTTGGAGTTCCGAAGGCGCGCCATGGCTCTGGCCAGGAGGATCTTATTCACCTTGAACTCACTGGTACTCTTGGCCTGGCGCAGGTGCTCTGTGGCCATCTCCTCCAGGCGGCGGGCACGGTTCACGTCCACTTCCTCCGGCCACTCGCACGTCTGGGCAAAGAGGATAATCCCCGCGGCGGAAACCTCCATATACCCTTCGGAGTTCACCGCCTCCTTCCACTCCCCTTTTACGCGGAACTTCACCGTTCCGGCGCTGAGGGCGGCCACCATGGGGGCGTGGTTCTTCAAAATCGTCCACTCCCCGTCCTTGGCCTGGAAGGTTAATGCGTCCACCTGGCCGGAGAAGAATTGCCGCTCCGGCGTGAGGATTTCCAGCGGGAACGTATTATCCATGGCTTTCCATCTCCTTGGCCTTGGCGATGGCCTCGTCGATGTCGCCCACCATGAAGAAGGCGCTCTCGGGGAGGTCGTCCACCTCGCCGTCCACAATGGTCTTGAAGCTGCGGATGGTGTCCTTGAGCGGCACAAACCGGCCGGGCTTTCCGGTGAAGGTCTCGGCCACGTTCATGGGCTGGGAGAGGAACATCTGGATCTTTCTCGCCCGGTAGACCACCTTGCGATCCTCCTCGGCAAGCTCCTCCATGCCCAAAATGGAAATGATATCCTTGAGCTCATTATACCGCTGCAGGCACGCCTGCACCCGCCGGGCGACGGAATAGTGCTCCTCGCCCACGATTTCCGGCGTCAAAATCCGGGAATTGGACTCCAGCGGGCTCACCGCCGGGTAAATGCCCATCTCGGCCACCTGACGGGAAAGGACGGTGGTGGCGTCCAGATGAGAAAAAATCGTGGCAGGCGCCGGGTCGGTGAGGTCATCGGCGGGGACGTAGATGGCCTGTACCGAGGTGATGGAGCCGTTCTCCGTGGAGGCGATTCGCTCCTCCAGCTCGCCCAGCTCATTGGCCAGGGTGGGCTGGTAGCCCACGGAGGAGGGCATCCGTCCCAGCATGGCCGAGACCTCGTTGCCCGCCTGGACATAGCGGAAGATGTTGTCGATGAACAAGAGGACGTCCTGGTTCATCACGTCCCGGAAGTACTCTGCCATGGTAAGACCCGTCATGGCCACCCGCATTCTCGACCCGGGCGGCTCGTTCATCTGTCCGAAGGCCATGGCGGTATTTTTGATGGCGCCGGAGGCGGTCATGTCGTGGATGAGGTCGTTGCCCTCACGGCTGCGCTCGCCCACGCCGGTGAACACCGAGTAGCCGCCGTGTTCCTTGGCGATATTATAGATGAGCTCCATGATGAGCACGGTCTTGCCCACGCCCGCGCCGCCGAAGAGGCCGATCTTGCCGCCCTTGGCGTAGGGGGTGAGCAGGTCAATGACCTTGATGCCCGTCTCTAAGAACTCGGTTTTGGGATTGGTCTCGTGGAAGGTGGGGGCGTCCCGGAAGATGGGCCAGCGCTCCTTGGCCGGGATCTCCCCGGCGCGGTCGATGGGCTCGCCCAGGGCGTTGACCACCCGGCCAAGCACCGCCTCACCCACCGGCGCGGTGATGCAGGAGCCGGTATTCTCCACCTTCATGCCGCAGGAGAGGCCGTAGGTTGCGTCCAGGGCGATGCAGCGCACGGCGCCGGGACGGGCAAAGGCAGCCACCTCCATGTGGACGCCGTTCTCCGCCACCAACAGGTCGTGGAGATGGTACGCCGCCCCCTCCGGGTAGCGCACCGTGAGCACGGGGCCGTTGATCCGCTCGATCACGGCGCCGTCGAAGTTCTCGTCCATGTTGTTCGCCTCCTGATGGGTTTGTTCCGCGCCGTCCTGGGAAAGGGCGGCGCTGCCCCCGGCGATCTCGGTGATCTCCTGGGTGATTTTCGTCTGCCGCGCCATGTTGAGCCGCAGATTGAGGGTTTTGAGGAGCTCCTCGGCGTTCTTCGTGGCGCTCTGCATGGCGTTCATGCGGGCAAAGTGCTCCGCGGCGTAGGCCTGCACCAGGGCGCCGAAGACCCGGGAGGTGATGAACTGGGGCACCAGCTGGTCGAAGACCTCCTGGGGCGAGGGGGTATAGATGGCGTCGCGCAGGTCGTGGGAGGTGGGCACATTTTGAAAGTCCGTCAGGCGGATGGGCAGCACCCGCTGCATAATGGGCTGGTTGACCACCTTGCCCGAGACGGCGTAGAGGGTGAAAATCACGCAGATCTCGTCCACCTGCCCCGAGTCGAAGAGGTCGATGACCGCCTGGGAGAGCGCCATAGCGTTGTAGAGCGAGGGGTTTTGCGCCATGCCCACCACCTCGTAGTCCGGCACCATGCCCTTCTTGCGGAAGAAGTCGTTGGCGAAGACGCCCACGGTGGCCAGGTGGCTGCCCGGGTAGCGCTGAATCTCCTGATAGGCAAAGGAGAGCACCGTCTCATTGTAGCTGCCCGCCATGCCCTTGTCGCCGGCCATGACGATATAGGCGCGGCGGTGGCCCCGGTGGGTCTCGAGATACGGGTGGGAGATATTCTGCGAGGACATGAGAATGTCCTTCATGGTGGTCTGGAGCTTTTCAAAATACTGCTGGTTATAGGGAATATAGCCGGAGAACTTGCGCATTTTCGCCGAGGAAACCAGCTCCATGGCGTTGGTGATCTTCCGCGTCTCCCCTACTGCGGCAATGTGATGCCGGATTTCACTGACGTTCTCCATGCTCACGCCTCATAGGACTTGGCAAAGTCTCGGATGATGCCCGTGAGGGTTCTTCTGCCGCTTTGGCTCAGGCGCTTGGTGGTGTCCACGGTCTTCATGCCGCTGGCGGCCTGGCTGTAGAGGTGGGCAAGGAGCTTCTCGGCGAAGTCGCCCACCTTCTGGGTGGGGATATTCTGGAGGAGGTTCTCGCCGTAGGCCAAAAGCAGGGCAACCTGCGCCGAGAGCTTGTAAATCTGCTGCTGGGACTGCTTTAAAAGCTCGGTCATCCGGGCGCCGCGATCTAAGAGCTTCTTGGTCTCGGCATCCACGTCGGCACCGAACTGGGCGAAGACCGCCATGTCGCGGTACTGCGCCACCTCCAGCCGGAGGGAGCCCGAGACATCCCGCATGGCCGGGTGCTGGGCGCTTCTGCCCACACGGGACACGGAAAGTCCCACGTTCACCGCCGGACGCACGCCGGCGTGGAAGAGCTCGCTCTCCAGGAAAATCTGGCCGTCGGTGATGGAGATGACGTTGGTGGGGATATAGGCCGAGATGTCGCCGGCCATGGTCTCCACGATGGGCAAGGCCGTGATGGAGCCGCCGCCCTGCTCTTTGCTCAGGTGCGCCGCCCGCTCTAAGAGCCGGGAGTGGAGGTAGAACACGTCGCCGGGATACGCCTCGCGTCCCGAGGGACGGCGGAGCAGCAGGGACATGGTACGGTAGGCAACGGCGTGCTTACTAAGGTCGTCGTAGACCACCAGCACGTCCTTGCCCTGGTGCATGAATTCCTCGGCGATGGCGCAGGCCGCGTAGGGCGCCAAATACTGCATGGCAGCCGAATCCGAAGCCGTGGCCGCCACCACCACGCACCGCTCCAGGGCGCCCGCCTCCTGAAGCTGGCGGACAATGCCCGCCACCGAGGCGGCCTTCTGGCCGATGGCGCAGTAGACGGAGATGACGCCGCTGTCCTTTTGGTTGAGCATGGTGGACAGGGCGATGGTGGTCTTGCCGGTCTGGCGGTCGCCGATGATGAGCTCCCGCTGTCCCCGGCCAATGGGGATCATGCTGTCAATGGCCAGGATGCCGGTCTCCATGGGGGTGTCCACCGGCGCGCGATCCATGATGGCCGGGGCGGGGCACTCCACCTCCCGGAACCGCTGGGCTTTAAGCGGCATGCCGTCCAGAGGGCGGCCGATGGGATCCACCACCCGACCCAGGAGCTCTCGCCCCACGCACACGTCGGAAATGCGTCCCGTGCCCCGCACCACGGAGCCGGGCACCACGGTATCGGCCTTGCCGAGCAGCGCCGCGCCCACGCCGGTGAGGCTCATGTCCAATGCCATGCCGTAGACCTGGCCTTCAAATTCCAAAAGCTCTCCGTATTTGGCGTGGGGCAGTCCCTCCACCTGGACGATGCCGTCCTGGACGGACTTCACCCGGCCATATTCATAGGTGACCATCTCGGGCGAGAATCCCTCCAGGCGTTCCTTGAGGAACTCGCCGATGGCAATATCAAATCGAAGCATGGTAGCCCTCCTCAGGAGAGTTTCTGCTTCATGGTCTGAAGCTGGGCGGCGTAGCTGAAGTCATAGACCCGGCCGTCCACGTAGGCGGCGTAGCCGCCGATGAGGCTCTCGTCCACCTCGATGGTGAGCTTCAGCGTGGTGCCCAGCATGGCCTCCAGCTGGGCGCGCATCTTGTCGATGGTCTCCTGGTCGGTCTCCATGGCCAGCTTCAAAACGCCGGTCTTGGTGCCGGTCTTCTTGGTCTCGCCGGCGGCGATGCGCTGCTTGGTGGCCTCGTCAAAGCGCAGGACGCGCCCGGCCATGGTAACAGCCAGGTCGGTGAGTTCGTCCTTGGCCGAATCCATGGCGCGCTGCTTCAAGTCCTTCGCTTCCTGCTTGGCCTGGTAGACGATGCGGCCTGCCTCGGCCTCGGCCTCCTTGGTGATGTCCTCGGCGTGCTCGGCGCCCTCCTTGTAGCCCCGGGCGACGATGGCCTGGCACTCCTCCTCGGCCTTGGAGAGCTTTTCCGCGTAGTCGGCCTTGAGCGCTTCGGCCTGGGCGTTCTTGTCCGCGGCCTCCTGGAGCTCCGCGGCTACCCGCGCCTCCCGCGCCGAGAGGAATTTGCGCACGGGATTGAAGAGCAGCGCCCGGAGAATGAGAAACAGCACCACGAGATTGACCAAATGGATGGCCAGATCAATGGGGTATAGTTCCATGGGAGCCTCCTTTTAGCGCATGGTGAAGATCATGATGAGGGCGGTGACGAAGCCGTAGATGGCGCAGGATTCCGTAAGCGCCAGACCCATGATGAGGATGGACTGAATCTTGCCCGAGGCCTCGGGCTGGCGGGCAGTGGCGTCCACGGCTTTGCCCGTGGCCATACCCATGGCGAAGCCGGCAAAGGCGCAGGGCAGAAGAGCCAGGGCGGCGGCGAGTGCGATGGTTCCGATGTTCATGTTGATTCCTCCAGAAATGATGATATTCTAAATTGAAAATACTTATTTTTGTTTCCTGATGCGATGCACCCCAAAGCCTCTCCTTGAGGAGAGGTGGCACGCGAAGCGTGACGGAGAGGTGTGCCGCCCAACGGGCGGCGGCGCGCATGAGCCCTTACGCACATGCCGAAACCCTGCGGCAAACCTTCGGTGCGGTAACACCTCTCAGGCGCTCCGCGCCAGCTCCCCTCAAGGGGAGCCTTTGTCCCAGGCGACGGGCTCTTACTCCACGGCCTCGCCGATGAAGGTGAGGGAGAGGGTGACGAAAATAAAGGCCTGAATGAGGGGGTGGAATACATTAAAATAGAGTCCCACCACGCTGGGTACCGCCACGGCGTAGTTGCCCATGGCGAAATAGAGTAGATCCATGACAATGAGGCCGCCGAGCATATTGCCGAAGAGCCGGCAGGCCAGCGACACCGGCACGGCCAGGTCGCTCACCAGGTTCATGGGGTTTCTGTACCGCTTGAGGCGGCCGCCCACGCCCTTGACCTTGAAGCCGTAGTAGTTGATGAGCACAAAGGTCATCAGCGCCAGGGAGAAGGTCATGGTGATGTCCGACGTGGGAGCGCGGACGCCGAAGAGCTCCAAAATGGCGCTGCCCGCCAGGAAAGCGGCCACCATAAAGAGGTAGGCCGGCAGACCGTTGCCCAAATCGCCCACGTTGGCCTTGGTATACTTACAGAGGTTTTCCACCATGACCTCCAGGACGTTCTGGGCGCCCTTGGGGGTGTCCTGCATCCGGGGGATCACGGTGAGGCGCAGGATGAGCGCCACCAGAGTCAGCGCCGCCATGATGATCCAGGTATAGACCACGGTCATGCTCAGGCTGAAGCCGCCCAAATCAATGCGCTCTGCCCAGATCTCCACGTTGAAGCTGCCCCGTTCCTTGACGCCGAAGATGAGCTCCAATGCCTTGACCACCAGGAGCCAGATGCCCAGGAGCATCACAATCGTGGGGAGCTTGGCGCGCAGGCGCTTTTGCTTTTTGCCCTCCTCCGCCGGCTTGGCGGCGTCAGACCTGCGCCAGAGCCAGCCCACAAAGGCCAGCACAGCGCCAAGACCCGCCAAAATCAATCTAGTTGCCAATGGAATCCCTGCCTTTCTCCTTGCCCCGGCGGAGACGCAAGACCTCCCAGACGGCGCCGGCCAAGAGCACCGCCACCATGACCACCGCTGAAAGCGCCAGGCGCTCCCGCGCCAGGAACGCGCACAGCAAAAGGCCTGCCAGGGGGCATAAAAACTGTACGATAAACGGCCAGACGGTGAGCCGTCCAGCGCCCAGACGCCGCACGCCGTAAATGAGCAGCGCAATCTCCGCGGCGCCAAAGGTAAGTCCCAGAACAATTGCCAGTACCGTTTGCAAGGCATCTCCTCCTTTTCCCCCCGGCGCAGCCGTAAAAAAAGCGGGCTGCCTGGGCAGAGCCGCTTCCCGAAATGGAGTTAGGCCGACATGCCGCCCAAGCCCGGGTGGATGATAACCTGATTTTTAGGATGCCCCAATTATAGGAGCCTTGCTCGAGATTGTCAATATAACCAAAATGATTTGTCAATTTTAGTTAATATGCCGAGTTTCTCGGCAGATAATCCTGTTGAATTTGAGACGATATTTTCCTGATAAGTTCCAAATATCTGGGATAGCGTAAAAAATAAGTCGAATTTCGACATATTTTATTGCGTTCATCCTCGCACCGCCCCCCGTAGGGGCGGATTATATATCCGCCCGCGGCAGTACGATTCCGCAGGTGCCTCCCCGGGCGCATATACAATGCGCCCCTACATCCAGGCCGGAGGGTGCACCGCACCCCTATCAGCCGCCCGC
Source organism: Candidatus Avoscillospira stercoripullorum (assembly GCA_018712905.1). GTDB lineage: Bacteria > Bacillota > Clostridia > Oscillospirales > Oscillospiraceae > Avoscillospira > Avoscillospira stercoripullorum. Next base: position 13,308 of record DVGD01000250.1, read on the forward strand.
GGGTCGATCGTACAAACGCCAAACCGGGCGCACCGCAAAAGCAGTGCGCCCGGTTTTCACATTTTTCAATTACACCGTGGGCTGGTTGGCCGCTTCGATGATCTTCACGAACTTCTCGGGCACCAGGGAGGCGCCGCCGATGAGGCCGCCGTCGATGTCGGGCTGCGCCAGCAGCTCGAAGGCGTTCTTCTCGTTCATGGAACCGCCGTAGAGGATGGAGGTGGCGCGGGCAATCTTGGCGCCGTAGAGCTTGCGGATCACGGTGCGGATGTGCTCGCAGACTTCCTCGGCCTGCTCGGGGGTGGCAGTCTTGCCGGTGCCGATGGCCCAGATGGGCTCGTAGGCAATGACGATCTTGCGGATCTTCTCCTCGGCAACGCCGTGGAGGGCAGCCTTGATCTGCATGGTGATCCACTCCTCGGTGATGCCGATTTCCCGCTGCTCCAGGGTTTCGCCCACGCAGACGATGGGAATGAGCTCGGCGGCCAGGGCGGCCTGCACCTTGGCGTTCACTTCGGCGTCGGTCTCGCCCATGGCGCGGCGCTCGGAGTGGCCGATGATGACGTACTTGCAGCCGGCGTCCACCAGCATGTTGGTGGCAATCTCACCGGTGTAAGCGCCGGAGGCATTGGCGTTGCAGTTCTCGGCGCCGATGCCCACGCGGGTCTCCCGCATGGCGCGCACGGCGGCAGGGATGCAGACGGCGGGCACGCAGATGGCCACATCGCACCAGCGACCCTTGGGCATCATGGCCTTGAACTCGGTCATGAAGGTCTTGGTGTCGGAGGGAGTCTTGTTCATCTTCCAGTTGGCGGCAATCACCGTCTTGCGATACTTTCTGTTCATGGGTCTATGTCTCCTATACTAGAATATTGGTTGCAATTACTTGTCCTGCAGGCAGGCAATACCAGGAAGCTCCAGGCCTTCCAGGAACTCCAGGGAGGCGCCGCCGCCGGTGGAGATGTGGGTGATCTTGTCGGCAAAGCCCAGCTGCTCGCAGGCAGCCGCGCTGTCGCCGCCGCCCACGATGGTCACGGCGTCGGAGTCGGCCAGCGCCTGGGCAACAGCGATGGTGCCGACGGCCAGGGTGGGGTTCTCGAACACGCCCATGGGGCCGTTCCACACCACGGTCTTGGCGGTCTTGGCAGCCTCGGCAAAGAGCTTGCGGCTCTCCTCGCCGATGTCGAGACCCTCCATGTCGTCGGGGATGGCGTCGGCAGCCACGGTCTTGACGTCGATGGGGCCGTCAATGGGATCGGGGAAGGAGGCGGCGATGACGGTGTCCACGGGCAGGAGGAGCTTGACGCCCTTGGCCTCGGCCTTGGCCATCATTTCCTTGCAGTAGTCGATCTTCTCGGTATCGAGGAGGGACTTGCCCACGGAATAGCCCTTGGCGGCCAGGAAGGTGTAGGCCATGCCGCCGCCGATGATGAGGGTATCCACCTTTTCGAGGAGGTTGTTGATGACGTTGAGCTTGTCGGAGACCTTGGCGCCGCCGAGGATGGCCACGAAGGGACGCTCGGGATCGGCCAGAGCCTTGCCCATGATGCCGATTTCCTTCTGGATGAGGTAGCCGCAGACGGCGGGCAGATAGTCGGCCACACCGGCGGTGGAGGAGTGGGCGCGGTGGGCGGTGCCGAAGGCGTCGTTGACAAAGATATCGGCCAGGGAGGCCAGCTTCTTGCTCAGCTCGGGATCGTTCTTGGTCTCGCCCTTTTCAAAGCGGGTGTTCTCCAGGAGCATGACCTGGCCGTCCTGCAGAGCGGCAGCCTTGGCCTGGGCGTCCTCACCGGCCACATCCTTGGCCATGACGACGGTCTGACCCAGCAGCTCGCTCAGGCGGTCAGCCACGACCTTCAGGCTCAGCTCGGGCTTGTACTCGCCCTTGGGCTTGCCCATGTGGGAGCAGAGGATGACCTTGGCGCCGTGATTGATGAGATACTGGATGGTGGGCAGCGCGGCCACGATACGCTTGTCGCTGGTGATGACGCCGCCCTTGATGGGCACATTGAAGTCGCAGCGGCAGAGTACCCGCTTGCCCTTTACATCAATGTCTTCCACGGATTTCTTGTTGTAGTTCATATGAATTGCCTCCTCAAAAACGTCATGGAATAAAGTTACCAGGATGTCATGGAGCCCGCATCGAGAAGATGGGGGAACTCCATCTGCCGCAGCGCCTCGAAGACGGCCACGGCCACGGAATTGCTGAGGTTCAGGCTCCGAGCCTCCGCCCGGATGGGAATGCGCAGGCAGCGCTGCGGGTGCTCGGCGAGAAGTGCTTCCGGCAGTCCCTTGGTCTCCTTGCCGAAGACCAAGTAGCAGTCGGGGGAAAACCGCGCCGCGGCATAAGAGCGGGGCGCCTTGGTGGAGAAGAGCCAAAAGTCCTGCGCGCCGGTACGGGCGAGGAAATCCTCCCAGCCTTCATAGACCTTCACGTCCACCAGATGCCAGTAGTCCAGCCCCGCACGCTTGACAGCCTTGTCCGAAATATCAAACCCCAGGGGCTTGATGAGATGGAGCACGCTGCCGGTGGCGGCGCAGGTACGGGCGATATTCCCAGTGTTGGCCGGAATCTCCGGTTCCACGAGCACAATGTTCAGCATTTTGTCCAGCGCCTTTCTTTCCACTGGATATTTTAGGCCAAAAAGTCGCGAATTGCAACTAGTATTTCCGAGTTTATGCAATTTATCGGATATTTCCAATAGACAGGTGCAAAAAGGCGGGCACTTTTGTGAGTATTACCGAAAAATCATTCCGCGTGGCGGGGCATTTTCCGGCTCTGGCCGCGCTTTTTCTGAAAAAATCCTATTTCCATCCAGTTTTTCCCGCGATGGACACGGATTGCAGCAGCGAGGCGGCAAATTGCGTAAGCCGCGCCTCGATGCCCGCGGCGCGCATGGCGTCGCCGGGGTCGTGGGCAGTCTCCAAGAGGAGCGCCCGGGGCGGCAGCATGAAGCCCCGGTTGAGGCACATGGCGCCCAACAGCTGCCGCGCCACCACGTCGCCGCCGGAGTAGCCCGAGGCCACCACCCCGGCCACGTACTTCTCCCCCATGGACTCCTTCAGCACCAGGCCGGTCATGCGGTTGATGAGCGCCACCAGATTGGCGCCCAATGCATCATTATAGTTGGGGCAGAGGAAAAGCAGCAGGTCGCTTGCCCGGATGGCCGGGAAGACCTCCTCGGAGAGGGCGCCGCCATAAAAGCACGTGGCATTCTGGGCAAAGTGCAGGCACTGGTGGTACCCGCAGCCCCGGCAGTCGTGCACGGCGCCGTTGAGGAGGGCAATCTCCCGGAGGTCGCACTGGGGCGCCAGGCGCTCCAAGACCGCCCGCCCCAGGGCAAGGGTGTTGGAGCGGCGCTGCTCCGAGGCGTGGAGCATGAGCACCTTGGGGCGCTCAAACCGGGGCGGCGTAAATTCTGCCAGCCGCGCCGCCAGCTCCCTCACCCGGCGGAAATACGTCTCCTCCCAGGAAAGGCTCCAGTTGGCGGCCTGGATGTGGTGGTTATAGAGGGAGCCCGTGGCCTCCACCAGCGCCCTTCCAGGGAGGTACGCCCCGGCCATGGTGGCCGCCAGCGTCAGCGCCTGAGCGGCAGCCTTGGTGTAGAGCTCGCCGGTGCCGTCCACCACCATGGCCACCACGGCGCCCTCCAGGGCGTCCGGCTCCGCCCGCAGGCGGCGGAGCAAAGTGTAGAAGGCGGGATCGGCGCCAAAGTCGTCCACGGCCACGGCAAAGAGGATGGCCTTGCGGCGAAGGGAGTCCTCCGGCGAAAGCCGGGGCAGCGCCAAGGGCTCCAGGGCACGGCGCAGCCGGGGATTCTCCCCCAGTAAAGCCAGCTGCGGCGTCATCTCACTGATCCTCCAGCAAATCGTCGTAGGCCTGCTCCAGCCGGGCAAAGAGATCCGGGTGGAGGCGCTCCCGCTGGGTCTCCAGCCCCAGGGGGCTCATGCGGCTGCGGCAGCCGAAGTAGGCGCTGCCCAGCGGCACGGCGCCATAGTGGTATTCCCCCCGCAGGAGCTGCAAGATGCTGATGGCCGCCGAGCTCAGGGCCGGGGCGATGTAGGGCTTGAAGCCCAGCTCCCGCACCCGGAGGTTGGCCTCCCGCGCCAGGGCGGTGAGGCGGAGGGAGAGATCTTCGTTGTAGTCCTCGCCGGGGGCGTTGGCCGCCACCAGCCCCTGGCCGTGGGGGCCGTAGACCCGCACCCGCTCCAGGGGCAGCTCCATGTCCTCGGCGTAGTAGAGGGCGCGGGCGGCCATGACGCCCAGGCCGAAGCCCTGGATCTGCTCAGGGAGAAGCCCCTGCCAGTCGTAGTGCCCGGCCTCGCCGCGGTTGCTCTCCAGGTAGACCGCCCGAGCGAGAAGGTCCACCGGGTCGGAAATCTGGCAGAAGAGCCCCATGAACCGCGCCGACCGGGCGCGGCGGGCATAGGAGACGATCATCTGCCGGTTGGCCTCGTACTGCGCCATGCGCACGTCGCCCTGCTCCTGCCCCACCGGCGGCACGCCCCGGGAGGCGGTGAAGAGGAAGAGGTCGCAGTCGAAGAGCTGATCCTCCCGGCAGGTGTGGATTTGGGGCAGATGGGTGCCCTCGTCCAGCCGCAGCACCTGTCCCAGCTCCAGGCAGTACCGGCGGCAGAGGGCTTCGTTGAAGTCAAAGACCTGGATCTCCCCGATTTCCCGTCCCAAGAGCTTGAGGGCGGTGAGCACCATGCCGCCCACGTCGCCCAAGCCCACCAGGGTGAGCTTATAGCGCATGGGGCGCGGGGCGAAGAATCGCTCCACATAGTCAAAGCCCCGGGGGAAGGCCGTGTTGAGCACGGCGGCGCCATGGGACTTGACGAACTCAGCAAGCTCCGCCGGGGCGTCCGTGGGGGTGGGCTGGGGCAGAAGGGCAGCGGGGCCTTCTGGCTCGGTGAGCTGCCCCAAATCGCTGATGGCAAAAAAGCCCCGGCTGAAGAGGGGGTCGCGGCGGATGAGAATCACCAGCGGCGCCGCCGGACGCCGCACCGGGGTGGATCCGGCGGGAAAGGCGCCTCCCAGAGAGGCGTAGGTGATTCCGTTCTTTTTTCGATATTCCATGGGTTCTCCTTTCTCGCGAAGCCATTGGCGCGGTGCAAATGGTAGGGGTCGATGCTCGCATCGACCCAAAGCCTCCCCTTGAGGGGAGGTGGCATCGGCGCAAGCCGATGACGGAGAGGTGTTGTAGGCAGTTGCGATTCCCGCAAGGCTTCCGCACAACGCGACTGCGGTCACACCTCTCAGTCAGGCCTTCGGCCTGCCAGCTCCCCTCAAGGGGAGCCCTTAGTCCCTACGTCTCGGTGCGCAGGAGCTGCGCCAGGTCGCTCTCCACATAGGACGAGGGCGGGATGCTCAGATCATACTGCATCCACGCGCCCTTGTCGGGAAGGCGCGGGCTGTAGACCGCCTCGCCCAGGTGCCGCAGGGTCAGCGATGCGCCGGTGATCCTCTGGTGCTCCCGCTCCAGGGTGAGAAGGATCGACCGGGCATTCTCCAGGCAGGTTCTCGACAGGGCACGAATCCCCGCCGGAGGCGCATCGTAGATGTACTTGGGATAGTAGTAGGGCAAAATCATGTTGATGGAGGGCAGGAGCTTTTCAATCTTGCCGCTGCCCGTGACGCTGTCGCCGCCCAAAAAGGGCGTGAGGCCGCTCTCGGTGAACCAGTAGTGGAGGTTGGGGATGAAATACTCACAGTCCACCTGCCGCCCCTGGAGCGCCATGAGATCGTGCCCCCGGCCGGACATGATGCCAACCAAAATGCACTGGATGTCCATGCCCGCCTCCTTGAAGAGGGGATCGAGATTGTCAATGCGGTAGCCCTTGTGGAGGAGGTCGTCCACCAGCAGCACCGGGCGGCGGAAGGACTGGATGGTGCGGATCTGATTTTTGAGGGTGCTGTAGCCCGGGTACTCGGCCACGGTGAAATTGGCAATGTCCCGGTCGTAGACCTTCTCCACGTGGAGGGTCTTGGTGACGGTATTGGGCACGATGGCGTCGGACAAAATCTTGCCGTAGGGCACGCACATGAGGCTCCCCAGACGCCTTACGCCCACGGGGACGTCGAGCACCTTGTTGTGCTTTTGCACCTTGTGTAAAAGCGCCTGGTTGAGGGTCTCGGCGTCGAAGGTCAGCACCAGCGACCCGGGGAAGAGGCTGGTGAGGGCGCTGCGCAGCCTGGGGCGGCTCTCGGCCACGGCCTGGCGCACCGCCGGGTCGTCCCGGTGGGGCGGCTTGATGGAAAGGAAGATATCCTGGATGAGCACCATGGGATCCCGCATGTCCACATAGTATAGCCCCTCCCGGCCACGGATGCCCGTGAAGCCCAGCTGGGAGAGCGCCTCGGTCAGCGCCGGGCGGGGCTTTTGCAGGCGGCAGAGAGCGTAGGTGCACTCGTCGGTGAGGCTGCGCGCCAAAAGCTCGTTGACGACCTCCCGGCAGGTTTCGGCGCTGTCCTCCCCTTCGCACTGTACCGCGTCCAGCACCAGGATCCGCCCGGAGGTGTGGCGGCGGACGAAGCTGGCCGCCTCGATGTCCCCCACCACCTCGTAGAGCTCCGAAGATCCCGCGATGTGGCCGCAGCTCCAGCCGAGAAGCCGGTCGTCCTGGCGGCTGTAGAGCCCCACGGCCTTGGGCTCCCGCCCCACGGCGTGATAGCGAAGCTCCGAGGGCATGGTGGCCGCCGAGTAGCGGCGGTAGTAGCGCCCCTGGGGCTTGAGAACCTCCTTGAACTGGGGTGAGCGGAGGTAGAGGCCGTACTCGTAAATATACGACTGCGCCACCGGATCCACCAGCATGGAGATATCCATGTCCTTGTCCACATACTCCCGGATGCGGCTGGAGGAGACCGTCTCATAGTAGGCCGGGAGGGAGAGCTCCAATAGCTTTCCATGGAGGATGGACGAGAGGGGCTCGCCGTCCTCGGGCTCCTCCCGGCGGAAGATCACGTGGTGATAAAAGGCCGCCGAGCCGGGGCGCTCGGACTGGTAGGCCGAGGCGTGGCGGATGACGTCGCTGCCCGCCACCAGGTAGAGCTCCCGGCCGGGGAAGAGGTCGGAGAGGCTCTTGAGATCCTCCGGCGAGGCGATGTTGATGGGGATTTCGTCGGGGAAGAGGTACACGTGCCACATGCCTGCCACGGACATGCTCACGATCTTCCGCCGCCGGAGCTTGGCCAGGGTATGCTTGCTCCAGGAGAATTCGTCCACGGCCAGGTAGACCTCGAAGCCCCGGGCGCGAATCTCCTCCACAATGCGCTTGTGGCCGGCGGAGAAGGGGTCGAAGGTGCCGGGGAAGAAGGCCACCGGCGGCTGGGGCGGGTCGGGGAAGGCGCCCAGCTCCACCTCGCACTCCACCAAAAAGCGGTAGAGGTGGTTGAGCATGGCGGCGCTGTTGAAGCGGGTGAGAAGATCCCGGCGCTTTTCGGTGAGCAGGCACAGGAGCTTTTTCTGAAGGCGCAGGAAATC
>DVGD01000039.1 GCA_018712905.1 Candidatus Avoscillospira stercoripullorum
TTTACAGGCTGGCCATCTCCCGGCGGCACTCGTCCAGAAGCAGGCGGTAGCCCGCCTCGGTGAGGTGGATTCCGTCCCGGGCGATGAGCTGGCCGCAGTCCCGGCGCTCCAGGAAGCGCGTGCGCACGTCGATGAGCGGCAGCGAGAGCTTCCGGGACAGCTTGGCAATCTGGTTGGAGTACATCTCCTGATAGCGGTAAATCCGGTTCACATCCCCCAGCCAGTGGAGAATCTTCGCCGTATCGCTGCCCAGGCGGCCAATGAAGTTGAGGTACCGCTGGGCATCCAGGGGCGGCAGGGACATGAGCACCGGCTGAATGCCCTTTTCCTTCAGCGCCTGGGTCATCTGGGTCACCGTGCCCAAAAACTTCTCCAATGGCGTGTGGGGCGCGTGCACCGCCTCGGGCGATTGGGCAACCTCCGGCCAGTTGAAGTCACAGTCGTTGCCGCCGAACTCGATGACGGCAAAGTCGCTCACCATGCCGCCCTCCAGATCCTTTTGAAGTACCGCCTGCCCCTTGTCCACCGTATAGCCAAAATGGGCGCGGTTCACCGTCTCCACCCCGGTGGCCTCCTGCAATTCCGCCAGGAGCGTCTTGGCCAGGGGCTTATAGTGGTAGTTCTCATCCACCACCACGCCCTTCATCAGAGAATCTCCGTAGATCTGCACCTTCATCGCGGCACCTCCTATGATCTAGTTTTTAATACTAGGTGATATGATCGTAGCACAATATCATCCATTCGTCAAGAGGGAATTGACAGCGTTTGATACCCTGTGATACAATATGAGAAAATGTCAGAAAGAGAGATCCCATGGAACTGGAAGCCTTTCACTGCCCCCGCTGGGAGGAGCTGCCCCAGCTGGCGCTCTACATGGATCAGGTGCTGCTGGTACTGAGCACCGCCTTTGCCCCCCTGTCCGCCGGACAGCCGCCGGTGACGGCATCCATGATCAACAACTATGTCAAGCTCAAGCTCACCGCCCCGGCGGAGAAGAAAAAGTACAATCGGGAGCATCTTGCCCGGTTTGTGATGATCTGCCTATTCAAGAAAGTCCTCTCCATGCAGGAGATTGCCGCGGTGCTGGAGCGGATGCTGGCGGGGCAGAGCCTTCCCGCGGCCTACGACCGCTTCGCCGCGGAGCTGGAGCGGCTGCTCGCTGCACCCGATGCGCCCGCGCCCCAGGACTCTCCGAATTGCGTGGCGCTCTCCATCCGTGCCGTGGCCTGCAAGCTGTGGGTGGAGGCGGACTTGGCAAAAAATAATCCTTGACAGCGGGCATAACCCGTGCTAAAATACCATAGGTTAAAAGAAAGAAGGAGCGGCGGCCCCGCACCTCACCTTCAGCTTGCGCGAAAAGGTTTGACACAATTCATCCATCGCCTCATGGCGTATGTTTTGTTGCGGGTGCCACCTGGCATCCGCGTTTTTGTATTTTGGAGGTGTTTCACATCGGTAAACTAGAACATCAGCTCAATGAGGAAATCCGCGATAAGGAAGTTCGGCTCATCGGCGCAGACGGCGCTCAGCTGGGAATCATGTCCTCTGCCGATGCCCAGAGACTTGCCTATGAGAAAGATCTGGATCTGGTGAAGATCGCGCCCAACGCCACGCCTCCGGTCTGCAAGATCATGGATTATGGCAAGTTCCGCTTCGAGCAGATGAAGAAGGAAAAGGAAGCCAAGAAGAACCAGCGGGTAGTGGAGGTCAAGGAAGTGCGGATGTCGCCCAACATCGACACCAACGACTTCAACGTCAAGCTGAAAAATGCCCAGAAGTTCCTCAAGGAAGGAAACCGCGTCAAGGTCACCGTCCGCTTCCGCGGCCGCGAGATGGCGCACACCTCCATTGGCGAAGTTCTTTTGAAGCAGTTTGGCGAAAGCTGCGCCGAGATCGCTACCGTTGAGAAAAATCCCAAGCTGGAAGGGCGCCTGATGACCATGTTCCTCAGTCCCAAAGCTGCAAAATAAACTGTTTATACGGAAGGAGAACCCATCATGCCGAAATTCAAGACCCACAGCGGCGCTAAGAAGAGATTCAACCTCACCAAGTCCGGTAAGGTAAAAAGAGCCCACGCCTTCAAGAGCCATATCCTCACCAAGAAGACCACCAAGCGCACCAGAAATCTCCGCAAGAATGGCTACGCCGACGTCACCAACAGCGCCGCCATCCGCGAGATGATTCCCTACAAATAATCGGTACTTTTGAGATAGGAGGATAACGAAATGGCAAGAGTCAAAGGCGCAATGATGACGCGCAAGAGAAGAAATAAGACCCTCAAGCTGGCCAAGAGCTACTGGGGTTCCAAGTCCACCCACTTTAAGATGGCCAAGCAGGCCGTGATGAAGTCCGGCGTGTATGCCTATATCGGCCGCAAGCAGAAGAAGCGCGAGTTCCGTCAGCTGTGGATCGCCCGTATTTCCGCCGCCGTGGCGCCCATGGGTCTCAACTACTCCCGGTTTATGTACGGTCTCAAGAAGGCCGGCATGGAGATGAACCGCAAGACCCTCTCCGAGATGGCCATCCAGGATCCCGCCGCATTCGCGGTGCTGGTGGAGACCGCCAAGAAGGCGCTCTAATTCCATAGACGTAAAACGCCCCGGAAGCAGTTCCGGGGCGCTTTTTTGATTCCTGGGGCAGGTGCGGGAGGAACCTCCGGGCGTGGGTGTAGGGGCGCATTGTATATGCGCCCGTGGAGCAGGTGCGATTCCCCGCCAGCCTCCCCACATCGCACTGCGGCACGGGCGGGGATAAACCCCGCCCCTACGAGAAGTCTGGGAGCGTGTCTGCCCGTGGGCAAGTGCGCCACCAGCCTTCTTGCAGGCTGGCAAGGAGCACGGGGCAAGAAAGCCTGGCGGCAATTTCCCTTCCGGCGCCTTCCCTGCCCTCGGCCTGGTTTAAGACCAGGCGGGTAAAGCCGCCCTCGGCTTGGAGCACCGCCGCCGCCCGGGCAGGGGTGGCAACGTCCTCCACGGTGCAGCCCGCCAGACGGGCATAGACCTCCGGCCGGTGGGCAGCCTCTTGAATAGGCTGCCCCAAGCCCGAAAGCCCCAGCACGGCGATGACCTGGTTGGCCTCCGCGGGGATCACCGGCTCGTGGGGCAGGTGCGCCTTGAGTGGCAGGCGCTTGGAGCCGTCGGCCTCCACCAGCACATAGTCGGCCAAGGCAATCAGCTCTGCCCAGGGCTGCATGGGCGCAGTGAGCTTCCCCTCCCCTGTCGGCGTGCCCATGCAGATCTTGGGCGCGGGCAGCTTCGCCACCCGTTCGGTGACCAGGGGCAGTCCCGCCGCGGGGAAGATATGGGTGGAGGTGGCCACGATCACCGTGCCCGGAAGCTCCCGGGCAAGGGCGGCAATCAGGCTGGTCTTGCCGCCGGAGCCCACAACCGCCGTGAGCCCGGGAACAATCTCCAGGGCTTCTAAGAGCTTACTCACACCGCTCGCCCCGGCCGATGGCCATGACGTCATAGGGCGTGGTCTGGTAGACGATATAGTTGAGCCAGTTGGAGTAGAGCAGGTTGGCGTGGCCGCGCCAGCGCACCATGGGCGGCTTGGTATCGTCGTCATCGGGGAAGTAGTTCTTGGGCACGTCGATGGGCAGTCCCGCGTTCTTGTCCCGCAGGTACTCCAGCTTGAGGGTCTCGGGGTCATACTCGGAGTGGCCGGTGATGAACACCTGCCGCCCACCGGGGGTAATCATGGCGTAGAGCCCGGCCTCCTCAGAGCCGGCGAGGATCTTGATCTCCGGCACCGCCGCCACGTCCTCCCACCGGACGGTGGTGTGGCGGGAGTGGGGCACCCAGAAGATGTCGTCAAAACCCCGGAGAAGAATGGGGTTTTTATAGACCACCTTGTGAGGGAAGACGCCGAAGAGCTTCTTTGCAAGGGGCACCTTCTCGATGCCGAAGTGGTAGTAGAGCGCCGCCTGGGCGCCCCAGCAGATGTGGAAGGTGGAGTGGACATGGGTCTTGCTCCACTCCATGATGTGGCACAGCTCGTCCCAGTACTCCACCTCCTCGAAGGGCATCTGCTCCACCGGCGCGCCGGTGATAATCATGCCGTCGAAGAACTGGTTCTCCACCTCGTCGAAGGTCTTATAGAACGCCAGCATGTGCTCCTGGGAGGTGTTCTTGGACTTGTGGCTGCGCACCTGTATCAGCTCCAGCTCCACCTGAAGAGGCGTGTTGCCGAGAAGCCGGGAGAGCTGGGTCTCGGTGACCACCTTGGTGGGCATGAGGTTTAAAAGGGCGATGCGCAGGGGGCGGATATTCTGGGTGAGGGCGCGGGTCTCGGGCATGACGAAGATATTCTCGCTCTCCAGCGTCTCCCGCGCCGGAAGTCCATTGGGAATTTTAATGGGCATGGGGCACCTCTCAAATCTGATCCAGCGCCTGCTGGAGATCGGCGATGATGTCGGTCACGTCCTCAATACCCACGGAGAAGCGGATGAACTCCGGGCCAATGCCCGCCTCGGCCAGCTGCTCGTCGGTGAGCTGGCGGTGGGTGGTGCTGGCGGGATGGAGGACGCTGGTGCGGGCGTCGGCCACGTGCACCACGATCCGCGCCAGCTTCAGGCTGTTCATGAGGTGCATGGCTGCTTCCCGGCCGCCCTTGACGCCGAAGGACACCACGCCGGAGGCGCCATGGGGGAGATATTCCTCCGCCAGGTGGTAGTAGGCGTTCCCCGGCAGCTTGGGATAGTTGACCCAGAGCACCTTGTCCTGGGTCTCCAGGAATTTGGCCACGGCCAGGGCGTTTTCGCTGTGGCGCTTGACCCGCAGCGCCATGGTCTCAAGACCCAGGTTCAGGAGGTACGCGCCCATGGGCATGGGCGTGGCGCCGAAGTCCCGCAGGAGCTGCACGCGGGCTTTGTTGATATAGGCCGCTGTTCCAAACGCCTCGGTATAGACCACGCCGTGGTAGCTCTCGTCGGGCTCGGTGAGCTCGGGGAACTTGCCCGAGGCCGCCCAGTCGAAGGTGCCGCCGTCCACGATGCAGCCGCCCAGGACGTTGGCATGGCCGTCCATATACTTGCTGGTGGAATGGGTGACGATGTCCGCACCGAAATCAAAGGGGCGGCAGAGGCAGGGGGTCGCGAAGGTGTTGTCCACCACCAGCGGCACGCCGTGGCGGTGGGCGATGGCCGCGTAGCGGCGGATGTCCAGCACCGAAAGGGCGGGGTTGGCGATGGTCTCGCCGAAGACCAGGCGGGTGTTCTCGTCAAAGAGGGCGTCCACCTCCTCGTCGGTCATCTTGTCGCTCATATACCGCACCTCAATGCCCATGCGCGCCATGGTCACCGAGAAGAGGTTGATGGAGCCGCCGTAGATGTTGTTCATGGCGATGAAGTTCTGCCCCGCGGAGCAGATGTTGAACACCGCCAAAAACGTGGCGGCCTGTCCCGAGGAGGTGAGCATGGCGCCCACGCCGCCCTCCAAGTCGGCGATCTTCGCCTCCACCGCCGCCACCGTGGGGTTGGAGATGCGGGTATACATATGGCCTTCGGCCTTGAGGTCGAAGAGCAGCCCCAGCTTGTCGGCGTCGTCATACTGGTAGGTGGTGCTCTGGCAGATGGGCAGGGTTCTGGGCTCGCCGTTCTTGGGCTGGTAGCCGGACTGGATGCACTTGGTGTCGATGCGGTAAGATTCCATGGGAAAATGCCTCCTTGCAAAAATAAACGGGCAATTTGTCCACGACAAATTGCCCTCAGGATCCAGCGACAGGAGGCGCGGATCGTGAAGGCTGCTTGGGCATCATCATGGAAACTCGAATATTCACAACCGGCACCTCGCTTTGCTCAATTTCTCTTATTTTACGCCCTTCTTGCGTCAATGTCAAGGGCGGCCGGGGTGCAAAGCCCCGGCCAATGGGTCATTCGGCGTCGTCGGCCTCGTCGGCCTCGCCTTCTTCCAATTCGGGCGCAGCCTCCGCCTGCTCTTCGGCCTCCAGCGCCCGGAGCTCGGCTCTGGCCTCGTCGGCGGCCTTCTTCTCCTTTAAATAGGTGCGGTAGGAGAAGAGCCCCACGGCAATGGAGCCGCCGCCCAGCACCACGATGCCCACCACGACCTCCACAATGGACGGCGCGTCAGCCCCGCCCTGGAAATAGGCCACAATGACATTGATGAGCATATACAAAACAAAGGCCAGCGCCACCACGCGAAGCATGAATACCCGGCTTCCGTTGTTGGCGCGGCGGATGATTTCTTTCAATTCCTGTGGATCTCTTTTTTCCGACACAATGATTTCCCCCTTTCCTCTTCTTGGGTTTCGTGGTATTATTATAAATGAAAAATACCGGGCTGTCCACGACAACCTGAGATTGTGAGGAAGAAATATGGCGCAAGTTTATCATTTTTCTGCTCCCGGCCGCACCGAGATCAGCGGCAATCACACCGACCACCAGCACGGCTGCGTGCTGGCTGCAGCCGTCAACCTGGAAACCGTGGCGGAAGTGACCCTCAATGACCGCGGCGTCATCGCCGTGGCCTCCGAAGGCTACGCCCCGGTGGAGATTGACCTGACCGACCTCACCATCCACCCCGAGGAGAAAAACACCACCGCCGCCCTCATCCGCGGCGTGGCCGCCGCCTTCGCCCAGCGCGGCGCCAAGCTCCAGGGCTTCGACGCCAAGGTGCGCTCCACCGTCCTCCCCGGCAGCGGCTTGAGCTCCTCCGCCGCCTTTGAGGTGCTCATCGGCACCATCCTCAATGAGCTGTTCTTTGATAAGCAGCTCTCCGCCGTGGCCATCGCCCAGATTGGCCAGTACGCCGAAAACGTCTACTTCGGCAAGCCCTCCGGCCTCATGGATCAGACTGCCTCCTCCGTGGGCGGCATGGTGTTCATCGACTTTGAAGACCCGGCCAATCCCGTGGTGCACAACCTGACGCTGGATCTCAGCGCCCTGGGCTATGCGCTGTGCATCGTGGACTCCGGCGCCGACCATGCCGACCTCACCGACGAGTACGCCGCCATCCCCGTGGAGTGCCGCCAGGTGGCCGCCTTCTTCGGCAAGGAAGTGCTGCGGCAGGTGGATCCCCAGGAGTTTTACGCCCGGCTCAAGGACGTCCGCGCCGCCACCTCCGACCGCGCCGTCCTGCGCGCCATCCACTTCTTCGGCGAAAATGCCCGGGTGCAGAAGCAGTTTGCCGCCCTTCAGGCCGGGGATTTCGACAGCTTCCTTCGCATGGTGACCGAGTCCGGCCGCAGCTCCTGGATGTACCTCCAGGACATCACCCCCGCCGGCGCCATTCAGCACCAGGATATGGCCATCGCCCTGGCGCTGTGCGACCTGCTTCTCGAGGGCGAGGGCGCCTTCCGCGTCCACGGCGGCGGCTTCGCCGGCACCGTCCAGGCCTTTGTCCCCGTGGCCAGGCTGGAGAAGTTCCGCAGCGGCATCGAGGCCGTGCTGGGCGAAGGCTCCTGCCACGTGCTGTCCATCCGCGCCGAAGGCGGCATCCGCCTGGACTGAAAGGAGAATTGTCATGACTGTCAACGGCTATCTCACCGCCCTGGTGGAATACGGCCTCAAGACCGGCCTGATCCAGGACTGCGACCGCACCTACATCGTCAATCAGCTTCTCATGACCATGGAGCTCGACAGCTTTGAGGAAGAAGCTGCCCCCCCAATGGAGCTGGAGGACATCCTGGCCGGCCTCCTCTCCGACGCCGTCTCCCGGGGCGTCATCGAGGACAACATCACCGCCAAGGATCTCTTCGACACCAAGCTTATGGGCGTCCTCACCCCCCTGCCCCGGGAGGTGCGCGCCAAGTTTGCCGCCCTCTACGCCGAGGATCCCCAGAAGGCCACCGATTGGTATTATACCCTTTCTCAGGACACCGATTACATCCGCCGCTACCGCATCAAGAAGGATCTCCGGTGGAAGACAGCCACCGAGTACGGCGACCTGGACATCACCATCAACCTCTCCAAGCCTGAGAAGGATCCCAAGGCCATCGCCGCGGCCAAGGCCGCGCCCCAGTCGGGCTATCCCAAGTGCCAGCTCTGCCCGGAAAACGAGGGCTACGCCGGCCGGATGAACCACCCCGCCCGGGAGAACCACCGCATCGTGCCCATCACCGTGGCCGGCGCCAACTGGTACCTCCAGTATAGCCCCTACGTCTACTACAACGAGCACTGCATCGTCTTCAACGCCAAGCACACCCCCATGGTCATCGACAAGTCCGCCTTCTCCAAGCTTCTGGACTTCGTGACCCTCTTCCCCCACTACTTTGTGGGCTCCAACGCAGACCTCCCCATTGTGGGCGGCTCCATCTTGAGCCACGAGCACTTCCAGGGCGGCCACTACTCCTTCCCCATGGAGCTCTCGCCGGTGGAGCGGGAAATCCACTTTGCAGGCTACGAGGACATCAAGGCCGGCATCGTCAAGTGGCCCATGAGCGTCATCCGTCTCGACGGCGCTGACAAGGCGCGCCTTGCCGACCTGGCCGACAAGATCCTCCGCGCCTGGCGGGGCTACACCGACGCGGACGCCTTCATCTTCGCCGAGACCGACGGCGTACCCCACAGCACCATCACCCCCATCGCCCGCCGCCGCGGCAGCGACTATGAGCTCGACCTGGTGCTCCGCAACAACATCACCACCAAGGAGCATCCCCTGGGCGTGTACCATCCCCACGCGGAGCTCCACCACATCAAGAAGGAAAACATCGGCCTCATCGAAGTCATGGGTCTGGCCGTACTGCCCGCCCGCCTCAAGGGCGAGCTCCAGGGGCTGGAAGAGGCCATTCTGGCCGGGAAGCCCCTCACGGGTGATCTCGAAAAGCACGCCGCCTGGGTGGAGGAGCTCAAGACCCGCCACACCTTCACGCCGGAAAACACCACCGCCATCCTCCGGGAAGAGGTGGGCAAGGTCTTTGCCAAGGTCTTGGAGCACGCCGGCGTCTACGGCCGCAATGAGGCCGGACAGGCCGCGTTCTTAAAGTTTATTGACTATGTCAACAGCAAGGAGGACTAATTCATGAATGTTCTGGTCACCGGTGGCGCCGGATATATCGGCAGCCACACCGTCGTGGAGCTTCTCAATGCCGGGTACGGCGTGGTGGTGGTGGACGACCTGTCCAACGCCAAGGCCGACGTCATCGACCGCATCGAGACCATCACCGGCAAGCGCCCCGCCTTCTATGAGATGGACTGCAAGGACAAGGACGGCCTCCGCAAGGTCTTCTCCGAACACAAGATCGATGCCATCATCCACTTCGCCGCCTTCAAGGCCGTGGGTGAGAGCGTGAGAAAGCCCCTAGAGTACTACCGCAACAACCTCGACAGCGCCATGACCATGCTGGAGGTCATGGAGGAATTCGGCTGCAAGAAGTTCGTCTTCTCCTCCTCGGCCACGGTCTA
Source organism: Candidatus Avoscillospira stercoripullorum (assembly GCA_018712905.1). Taxonomy (GTDB): domain Bacteria; phylum Bacillota; class Clostridia; order Oscillospirales; family Oscillospiraceae; genus Avoscillospira; species Avoscillospira stercoripullorum. The sequence goes on from DVGD01000039.1 coordinate 9,362, forward strand.
CGGCCCCAACAACCCCCATCCCTACAAGGAGGACATGAAGGCCATCGAGTCCTCCAGCCCCTACGGCTGGACCAAGGTGATGATCGAGCGGATCCTCACGGACTATGTGACCGCCCATCCCGACTTCTGCGCCGTGCTCCTTCGCTACTTCAACCCCATCGGCTCCCACGATTCCGGCCTGCTGGGCGACGATCCCAACGGCATCCCCAACAACCTCATGCCCTACATCGCCCGGGTGGCAGCCGGTCAGCTGGAGAAGCTCACCATCTTCGGCGGCGACTACCCCACCCCCGACGGCACCTGCCAGCGGGACTACCTCCATGTGGTGGATCTGGCCGTGGGTCACCTGCGTGCGCTGGAGTACGCCAAGGATCACGAGGGCGTGGAGGCTGTGAACCTGGGCACCGGCAACGGCGTGTCCGTGCTGGAACTGGTGCACGCCTTTGAGAAGGCCAACAACATGAAGCTCCCCTACGTCATCGGCCCCCGCCGGGACGGCGACCTGCCCGCCTTCTGGGCAGACGCGGAAAAGGCCAAAAAGCTCTTCGGCTGGGAAGCCACCCACACCGTGGAGGATATGTGCCGCTCCGCCTGGGAGTTTGCCAAGAAGAGTGCCGGAAAGTAAAAACGCGCGCCGTAGGGGCGGCGATCAGCTGCCCTCGGGTCGATCAGAGCTCGAACCCCACAAATACAGGAAAAAGCACCCCATCCGGGGTGCTTTTTCGTATTTATCCGCCCAAATAGGCCTTTTTGATGGAATCGGAAGCCGCCAGCTCCTGGCCGGTGCCGGAGACCTTGATGGCGCCGGATTCGAGAACGTAGGCGCGGTCAGCAATGGCCAAGGCCATCTCTGCGTTCTGCTCCACCAGGAGGATGGTGGTGCCCGCCTTGTGGAGCTCGGCGATGATGTCGAAGATCTGCTCCACCAGAATGGGCGCAAGACCCATGGAGGGCTCGTCGAGCATCAGCAGCTTGGGATGGCTGATGAGGGCTCTGCCCATGGCCAGCATCTGCTGCTCGCCGCCGGAGAGGGTTCCGGCGATCTGGCTCTTGCGCTCCAAAAGCCGGGGGAAGCGGGCGAAGATGTCGTCCAGCTCGGCCTTGGTGGGGCTTTTGTGGATATAGGCGCCCATCTCCAGGTTTTCAAGAACCGTCATCTGGAGGAAAATCCGCCGTCCCTCGGGGACGTGGGCAAGCCCCTTGTAGACCAGTTTGTGGCTCTCGGTGTGGGTGATGTTCTCGCCCAAAAACTCAATGGAGCCGGTGCGGGAGCGGAGCATGCCGGAAATGGTTTTGAGGGTGGTGGACTTGCCAGCGCCGTTGGCGCCGATGAGCGCCACCACCTCGCCGGCCTTGACCTCAAAGGAGACGTCCTTGAGGGCATGGATCTTGCCGTAGTAGACGTTGATATTATTAACCTTGAGCATTGCCCTTGCCTCCCTTCTTGCCGAGGTATGCCTCGATGACCACGGCGTTGGACTTGATGTCGTCCGGCGTGCCCTTGGCGATGACCTTGCCGTAGTTGAGCACGCAGATGGCCTCGCAGATGCCCATGACCAGGCTCATGTCGTGCTCGATGAGCATGATGGCGATGTGGAAGGTGTCGCGGATGCGGCGGATGTTCTCCATGAGCTCCTGGGTCTCCGAGGGGTTCATGCCGGCGGCCGGCTCGTCCAGGAGCAGGATCCGGGGATTGGAGGCCAGGGCGCGGACGATCTCCAGCCGGCGCTGGGCGCCGTAGGGCAGGCTTCCGGCGGGCGCCTGGGCGAGATCCGCCAGGCCGAAGAAGTCGAGAAGCTCCAGGGAGGTCTCCGTGGCCTGGCGCTCTGCCTTGCCGTAGCCGAAGCCGTGGGTGATGGCGGCCAGGAGATTCTCCTTCATCATATTGTGCATGCCCACCTTGACGTTGTCGATGACGGTGAGGTTATTATAAAGGCGGATGTTCTGGAACGTCCGGGCAATGCCCATGCGGCTGACCTGGTGGGTGGACTTTCCGGCGGTGGAGAAGCCGTTGACCATGATATTGCCGCGGGTGGGCTGGTAGACGTTGGTGAGCAGGTTGAAGACTGTGGTCTTTCCCGCGCCGTTGGGGCCGATGAGGCCGCAGATCTCCGTGGCGCCCACGGTGATGGTGAAGTCGTCCACGGCGGTGAGGCCGCCGAAGTCGATGCCCAGGTGCTGGGTCTCCAGCACGGGCATACGCCCCACGTCCCGCTCCGGCACCAGCGACCGGCTGGGATAGGGCACCAGGGGAGAATCGGGTATGCGCTTGGCAGGCTGCTTGAGATCAATCACGGTGCGCCGCCTCCTTCTGCTTTTTCTGATTTGCCACGAAATAGATCACGTTGCCGATGGACCAGCGTCCCTTGAGGTCGGCAAACTTGGGCGAGGCGTTGAGGAGCATAATCACAATCAACAGCACCGAGTAGGCCAGCATCCGGTAGTCGCTGACCCAGTCCACGCGCAGCGCCTCGGGCAGGGCGCGGAGGATAATGGTGGCGATGATGGAGCCGCGGATGGAGCCCATGCCGCCCAGCACCACCAGCACCAGAATTTCGATGGACATGTTGTAGTCGAAGCTGGCGGCCTTGTTGTTGGAGAGGCTGTGGCCGTAGATGGTACCGGCCATGCCGGCGAAGAAGGCGGCCAGGATGAACACCATGAGCTTATAATAGGTGATGTCCACGCCGTTGGATTCGGCGGCGATGCGGTTATCCCGGATGGCCATGATGGCGCGGCCGTGGCGGGAGCTCTTGAGGTTCATCATCACGATGATGACCAGGAACACCAGCACGATGCTGTAGGGCAGGAGGGTCTTGGCGTTGCCGTAGATGGGGGTGGTGTTGAGACCCTTGGCGCCGCCGGTGACATCCAGGTTGGTGATGACGGTCTTGATGATCTCGCCGCAGCCCAGCGTGACGATGGCCAGGTAGTCGCCCTTGAGCCGGAGTGCCGGCAGGCCGACCACCAGACCCACCACGGCGGCGGCCAGACCGCCCACGATCATGGACACCGGCAGCCGCACCGGCAGGGGCAGCACATCCACCGTGGCCAGGGACACCAGGCAGCCGGTGAAGAGACCCACGGACATGAAGCCCGCATGTCCCAGGGACAACTCGCCCAGGAGGCCGACCACCAGGTTGAGGGACACGGCCAGGACGATATAGCAGGAGATGGACACGAGCATGTTGGTCACCTGGCGGCTCATGTTGCCCGAGTAGAGCAGGTAGCACACCACGGCGTAAATGACGACCACCATCAAAAGGGTGACGGCGTTGCTGGAGATGCCCCGCCGCTTCCCCTCCATCAGGGGCGAAGCAGGATTCTTCTTCTTCATCTTCATCACACCTTCTCACTGATCTTTTTGCCCAGCAGACCCGTGGGCTTCACCACCAGCACCAGCACCAGCACGCCGAAGACGATGGCGTCGGACCAGAGGGTGGAGATGTAGGTTTTGGACAGCTGCTCGATGACGCCCATGAGGATGCCGCCCAGCATGGCGCCGGGGATGGAGCCGATGCCGCCGAAGACGGCAGCGGTGAAGGCCTTGATGCCGGGCATGGAGCCGGTGGTGGGGCGGATATAGATGTAGGACATGCCGTAGAACAGCGCCGCCACGGCGGCCAGCGCCGAGCCGATGGCGAAGGTGATGGTGATGGTGTGGTTGACGCTGATGCCCATGAGCTCTGCGGCGCCCTTGTCCTCAGATACGGCGCGCATGGCCTTGCCCATGCGGGTCTTGTTGATGAAGAGCGTAAGCCCCACCATGATGGCTGCCGTCACCACCAGGGTGATGAGGGTGATGCCATCGATATACACGCCGGCAGCCTCGATGGTGGGCAGCTTGATGATGGTGGGGAACGCCTTTTGCTCCGAACCGAAGATCAAAAGCGCCAGATTTTGCAGGAAATAGCTCACGCCGATGGCGGTGATGAGCACCGACAGGGGCGGCGCCTGCCGCAGGGGGCGGTAGGCCAGGAATTCAATGGTGACGCCCAGCACCACGCACACGAGGATGCTCACGAGGATGCCGACCAGAGGCGGGAAGTTTGCCGTGAGCACGGTGGTGATGACGGCGTAGGCGCCCACCATGATGATATCGCCGTGGGCGAAGTTGAGCATCTTGGCGATGCCGTAGACCATGGTATAGCCCAGGGCGATGAGGGCGTAGATGCTGCCCAGGCTCAAACCGCTGATGAGCGTTTGGATCAGTTTAACCATAGGGCTTCTCCTTCTTTCTCCTTTGATAAGACGGCACAAGAGCGCCGCTAGGACGCCCTGGCGGCACTGTTCTGCCGTCTTGCGGCATCTGCCAGGCGGCTTTGCGCCGCCTGGCAGATGCAATATGACAATTGGATTACTCGGCGAAGAGCTTGGCAACGCCGTCATGGAAGACCATGGCCTTGGCGGGCTTGTTGGGCTCGTTGTTCTCGTCCCAGGTCATGGTGCCGGTGAGGCCTTCCACCTGGATCTCGTACATGGCGGCAACCATGGCCTCGTTGAAGTCGGCATCGGCAGGGGTCTTGCCGCACTGCTCCATGGCAGCCTTCACGATGTACACGGCGTCGTAGCCGTCAGCGGCGAACTGATCGGGCTCAGTGCCATGAACGGGGACGTACTTCTCCACGAAGCTCTGGGTGGCAGCGTCCTCAGCGTCAGCGGCGAAGGGGGTGAGCATCATCAGGCCTTCGATGAGGCTGGTGTCGGACACCTTGGTCTGGATGCCGTCCATGCCGTCGCAGCCGAAGAAGGTGATGCCGTCCAGCTTGCCGGCGGCCTGGGTCAGGAAGGTGGCAGCCTCAGCAGCGTAGATGGGCAGGAACACCAGCTCGCAGCCGGAGTCGCGGATGGCGTTGATCTGGGTGGAGAAGTCGGTGTTGGAGCCGGCGGTGAAGGTCTGCTCCTCGACGATCTCCAGGCCGCGGTTGGCAGCTTCGGCCTGGAAGGTCTCATAGAGGCCGGCGGAGTAGTCGATGTCGGACTGATAGAACACAGCGATCTTGGTGCCCAGGTTGTTGTCGGCGATGTAGTCAGCGGAAGCGGTGCCCTGCGCGGCGTCATTGAAGCAGACGCGGAAGGCGTTGGGGTTGCCCTCGATGCAGGCAACGGCGGAGGAGGTGGGGGTGACGATCAGGATGCCGTCTTCCACGGCGGCGGTGATGACGCTCTGGGCTTCACCGGAGAGCACGCAGCCCAGGGACACGTTCATGCCGCTGTCCATCAGCTTGCCATAGGCGGAAACAGCGCTGTCGGGATCGCCCTGGGAGTCCTGGGTGTCCAGCACGAAGGTGTAGCCATTGACGCCGCCGGCCTCGTTGATCTCGTCCACGGCGATCTGAGCGCCGTCACGAGTGGAGGTGCCGTAGTTGGCATTGTCACCGGTCATGGGGCCGATGAGACCCAGGCGAACGGTCTTTTCGCCGTCGGAGGTGGTATCAGTGGTATCGCTGGTATCCGAGGACGTGTCGGTGGTGGTATCGTCCTTGGAGGCGCAGGCAGCCAGGCTGAACAGCATGGCCAGGCACAGCACCAGGCTCAGGAGCTTGGTCAGTTTCTTCATTTTCATTACCTCGTTTTTCTCGAAATTTCTATTTTCAGCCTTTCGGCTCAAAATACGTAGAAAAAACGGCTCTGCCGGGGGCAAAGCCGCTCTCCAATGCGCCGCTGCCGCTGCAGCGAGCCAAGATCACGTCTTTGCCAGAAGCGGCAAAATAATTCGTACCAGAATCAAGCGCAGGAATAAAAAAGACACTGCCAGGGCGGCAGTGTCAAAAAGGCAGAGAGCGGTCTGAGGCGCAGAAGTACAAGCCGCTGCGCAGGAAGCATCGGCGGACGAATACTGCTTCACAAAAGAATAGCGGGTCATGGCCAGTGCTCCTCTCAGTCTTTTTTCTACTGCGTTGCTAAAGTGTTTTGGTAGATGGAAATAGTCTACCGTGTTCCGGGGCAAAAGTCAATCAGCAGGATTGTAAAAAAGACGTGGGAGAAGAGGCGGTTTTTGTTGGAAATGTACAAATTTATAGCAAATTCTTCCGAAAACGTCCGCGTACAACATTCTCTTGTCACTGTGCGCTGGATTCGTAACAAAGTCTTGCGCACTTTGACCGTGCGGGACTTCAGCGCACCATCTGCTTGCGCGCCATGACCACCACCGTGGCGCCCATGGACACCGCCGCGATGGCGCCCAAGGTCAGCCACCCGGCCATGGGCATACGCAGGAGGGCGCTCTGGGTGAGGAGCGCCGCCTGGTCGAAGACGCCCTCGCCGCCGGGCTCGGCGGTGAAGATCTTGGGCACCACGAAGCAGCAGAACATCCACACCAGGTAGACGATGAGTCCGGCCTTGCGGCCGAAGCGGCCGAACATGGCGCCGACGAAGAGCGCCGAGAGGAGCATCCCCGCGATCCCGGCCAGGACGACGCGCCAGTCGGTGAGGAAGCCGAGCTCCGCCTCCAGCGGGTAGTCCGGGAAGGCCGCATTGCCGACGAGAAGCTCCAGCCGGTAGAGCCCCAGCACCAGGAGATAGCCCAGTACCAGATGGGCGAGGATCTTGCCGCTGTAGTCCAGGATAAACCGCCGCCGGGTGCAGTTCATGGACAGCGCCAGGGAGAAGGCGCCGGTGTAGCCCACGCCGTAGAAGAGCACCGTGGTGACCAACAGCATGACCAGGGCGATCGTCGTGCCCATGCAGAACCAGGAACCGGGGTTGTCATCTAAAAACATGATGAGAAACAGCAGGATTTCGCCAAAGAGAAAGCCTAACACGATCAGCAGTAAATTTCCAAAAAAGGAGCCGGACAGGCGCCGGGCGCCTGGACAATTGCGAAGCATCATTGCACCTCCTAAATTCTTACCTGCATATGGGCCAGGGTGCGCCCTTCGGGGATCTGCACCAGGCCGTAGCAAATCGCGCCAAAGGCCAGGATGAGCCAGGGCAGCACATCCCCGGAAAACAGCCGATCCACGCCCAGGGTCTCAAACCCCATCACAGCGCCGAAGCCGCCCAGACCGCCGGCGAAAATGGCCATTAAAACCGTCAAAAGCGTACCGAACTTGCCCCATTTGAGATACACCAGGCCGAGAAGCGTGCCCAGCGCCGCGCAGAAGAGCTGGACGCCCAGGCTGAGCACCAGCAGCATCCACGGCGCAGCCCAGGGGTTGCGCCCCACAGCCGCCAGCACAGCCGTCAGGACGCTGACACCCACCGCCGGGATGAGCCGCAGGAGATGGATCCCGCCCCAGCTCTCCCGCCGGGTGAGCCCCAGGGAGATGGCCACTTGGAGCTGTACCCGGTGGGCAGTCATGGCGCAGATCGCCGCCATCAGGCCGCCCATCAGCGCAAGGTACAGCGGAAACACCGCCAGTACATCTTCCCAGCTGAGGCTCTGCTGAAGGGTAATCATCAGGGTATAAAAAGCAGTCACGGCCAGGGCGAGGCCGGTAGACTGTAGGCCGTCCAAGATCCAAAGCCTGCGCCTCATCGATGTACCTCCTCCCCGCACAGAGCCACGAAGAGCTTTTGGAGGTTCACCGGCTGCACCGTCACGTCATAGCCGGGATTTATGTCCTCACCCGCGGGCAAAAGCACCGTCACGGCCTTGCTCCGGCCGATGTTCTCCACATGGTGGCAGGGAAGCCCCGCGGTGGCGCAGTCCACCTGGTCGGCAAGGCCGGTGACGTACCGCGCCCGATCCACCAGCTCCTGGGTGTTCTCCTTGAGGAGGATCTTGCCGCGGTCGAGGATGATGACCTCCTCCATCACGTCGGCGGCCTCCTCTATAATGTGGGTAGAGAGGACGAAGGTGCGCCCCGTCTCGGTGTACTCCTCGAGAAGGAGCTGGTAAAACTGCTCCCGCGCCACCACGTCGAGCCCCGCCACCGGCTCATCCAGGAAGGTGAACTCGGCCTTGCTGGCCATGGCCACCAGGATGGTCACCATGGAGAGCATGCCCTTGCTGAGCTTGCCCAGCTTCTTTTTCTTCTCCAGGCCGAAGAGCTCCAAAAGCCGCCCAGCCATGTCCTTATCCCAGTGGGGAAGGTACGTCTCCGCCGCGCGGAGGTATGCCTTCAAAGTATAAGAGGACAGGGCGCTCTCCGCCGAGAGATTGAGCTCCCGGGAAAAGCAGATGCGGCTGAGCGCCTTGGGGTTTTCCCAGATCCGCTGGCCGTCGATGGTGGCGGTGCCCGCGGAGATGGGGTTCTGGTTGGACATCAGGGAGAGAAGCGTGGTCTTGCCCGCGCCGTTTCTTCCGATGAGGCCGTAGATCTTCCCCGATTCCAGGGTGAGGTTTATATGGTCGAGAACGGTCTTGTGGCCATATTGCTTCGTCAGGTTTTCGCATACCAGCTTGCTCATTTTGCACTTCCTCCTATTCTTTCCAGCAGTTCCTCCCGGGTGATTCCCAGGCTCTTGGCCTCGTCCAGCAGCTCCTGGAGGCGGACGCGGTAAAACTCCTCCTTGCGGCGGGCGCGGATCTTCTCCTTCGCCCCGGCTTCCACAAACATGCCGATCCCTCGCTTTTTATAGAGTATCCCCGCCTCCACCAGGAGGTTGATCCCCTTGGCCGCCGTGGCGGGATTGATGGTATAGAGCTTGGCCAGCTCATTGGTGCTGGGCACGCGCTCCTCCTCGAGCAAAACGCCCTGGAGGATGTCCGTCTCAATCATCTGGCTGATTTGCAGATAGATGGATTTTTCCTCCGTCAGCCGTTGATTCATGCAATCACTCCCTTGGCTTGTTGGTTCATTACTTGTGTAATTAACCATATAACAAACGAAGCCATTTGTCAAGGGGATTTTTGAAAAAATGATGCGGGCGGCAGATTGCCGCCCCTACGGGCACGCCTGCAGATATTTCGTAGGGGCGGGGTTTATCCCCGCCCGCGCCCTTGCACCCAACGTCACTGCCCTTCGGGCGGCCATAAAGGCCGCCCCTACGAACAACACCGCAACATGGTGCTGGCAACAAAAAAACGCCGCCTGACGGCAGCGTTTTTTTGCTCGAACCTTATTCCTGCTCCAGCGCCATGACCTTGTCGATGCGCCGCTGGTGGCGGCCGCCCTCAAAGGCGGTGTCCAGCCAGGTGTCCACAATCTCCATGGCCAGCATGGGGCCCACCACACCGGCGCCCAAGGCCATCATATTGGTGTCGTTGTGCTGGCGGGTGAGCCGGGCGGACATCTTGTCCGAGAGCAGAGCGCAGCGGATGCCCTTGACCTTGTTGGCGGTGATGGATGCGCCGATGCCGGTGGTGCACAGCACGATCCCGCGGTCACATTCCCCGGAGGCCACCGCCTTGGCAGCGGGCGCTACAAAATCCGGGTAGTCGCAGCTGGCCTCCCCGTAGGTGCCAAAATCCTTGTAAGTAAGTCCCCGCGCCTCCAGATGCTGCTTCACCGCTTCCTTGAGCGCGTAGGCGCCGTGGTCGCTTGCAATGGCAATCATAATTCCTTCCTCCTGTTTCCCGTAAGTGTTTTCTTCATTATACCGAATTTCTCCGATCATGGCAAGAGGTCACATAACCGGATGTCCTTGCATGATTCTCCACAGATTTTCCGGTAATTCCCTGGAGATCCTGTTTTTTGTATACAAACATTTTGAATGTTAACAGTTTGTTCATATTTAAAAGTTGGAATCGTGGTAAGGTGAGTATGTTGCGAGCTTGGCGAAGGAGGATCACGCATGGGCGACTTTCTGACCGGGATTTGGGAAAATAGAATGCTCATGGCTGCCATTTCCGGCTGGTTGGTTGCGCAGATCCTCAAGACGCTGCTGGTGCTCCTCCTGGAGAAGGAACTTCGCTGGGAGCGGCTCTTTGGCAGCGGCGGGATGCCAAGCTCTCACTCTGCCACAG